>JAXJVZ010000001.1:0-6933 GCA_036308285.1 Agathobacter sp.
ATACATGGAATAAGGCTGATTTAAATATCTCGTACTCTGAATTCTTCTCTGTAATCTTATCATTTCCAGCCAGACCATTTGCCATTAGAATGAGTGTATCATTTGTAGAAGTATCTCCGTCTACCGTAATCATATTAAATGTTTCAGAAACAACCTCACTTACAGCCTCCTGTAGCAAAGTCTTGTCGATATCCACATCAGATGTCAAAAAAGCAAGCATTGTGCACATGTTAGGGTGAATCATTCCGGAACCCTTGCTCATTCCACCAAGAGTTACTGTCTTATCACCAATTTCAAATGTCACTGCCATCTCTTTATTTACTGTATCAGTTGTCATGATGGCCTTAGAAGCATCAGTCCCTGCTTCAGGACTTCTTGTAAGCTTCTTACTCATGCACTCTACACCATTTACAAGCTTTTCTACAGGAAGCTGCATTCCAATTACTCCTGTCGATGCAACTGCAACTGAATCAAAAGGCACCAAAAGTGAGCTCTCCACTGCCTTTGCTGTAGCCTCACATGCATCAAAGCCTTCCTTGCCTGTACATGCATTTGCAATACCTGAGTTGACAACTACTGCATGCATTGGATTTCCTGAATATACAATCTTCTGATCCCACTGTACGCAGGCTGCCTTAACTACGTTAGTAGTAAATGTTCCGGCACACACACATGGCTCCTTTGAAAAAACCATAGCCATATCTGTTCTGTCTTTATATTTAATGTTTGCCTCACAGCTTGCTGCTTCAAATCCAAGCGCTGCGCAAACACCACCGTTTATCTCTTTGTATCCCATATCTTCCATATCAGTCTCCTAACACTCTGTCTACTAATACTCTGTCTCCTAACAACTACTCTTTTTTCTCCATCACGCTCATGTATGCCGGACGAATAATCTTGTTCATTCCAACAATTTCCTCAATTCTATGAGCACTCCATCCTGCTATTCTGGCAATTGCAAAAAGTGGTGTATATAATTCCATAGGAATTCCTAACATCTCATATACGAAACCACTGTAGAAGTCTACATTTGGACTTACACCCTTAAAGATATGTCGCTTCTTCGCAATCAGCTCCGGGGCTATCTTCTCAATCGAATTATATAAGTTCATCTCCTTATGCTTATGCTTCTCTTCTGCAAGGCTTTCTACATAAGCTTTGAAAATTCTCTCTCGTGGATCAGAAAGGGAATAAACCGCATGGCCCATACCATAGATAAGTCCCTTCTTATCGAACACTTCTCCGTCAAGCATCTTTGAGAGATATGCTCTAAGTTCATCCTCATCATCCCAGTTCTTGACATTCTTTCTGATATCCTTCATCATCTCCATAACCTTTATATTTGCACCACCGTGCTTCGGTCCCTTAAGAGATGACATCGCTGCTGCAATTGCAGAGTAAGTGTCTGTTCCTGCTGATGTTACAACTCTTGTTGTAAATGTTGAGTTATTACCACCACCGTGCTCCATATGAAGCATAAGTGCTACATCTAATACTCTTGCCTCAAGCTCTGTATAATTATTGTCAGGCCTTAACATTCTAAGGAAATTTTCCGCTGTCGAAAGCTTTGGATCCGGTCTGTGTATATACATGCTCGAATCATTCTCATAATGGTTATATGCATGATATCCGTATACTGCAAGCATAGGGAATGTTGCAATAAGCTCAATACACTGTCTTATATTATTTTCAAGTCCACCCTCTGTTGTCTTTGGGTCGTATGAAGCAAGTGTAAGAATACTTCTTGTCATTGAATTCATGATATCCTTAGTAGATGCCTTCATGATAACATCCCTTGTAAAATTAGTAGGGAGTGTTCTCGCTTTTCCAAGCACCTCTGTGAACTCATTTAGTTCTTCATCAGAAGGCAGCTGACCGAACAGTAATAAATAAGCTGTCTTTTCAAATCCGAATTCATTTGGTCCGAGGTTTCCAATTAAAGTGTTTACATTATAGCCTCTGTACCATAACTCTCCATCCTTAGGTGTTCTGTTTCCATTCTCGTCTTCCTCATATGATACGATTTCAGAAATATTTGTAAGGCCTGTAAGGACACCCTTACCATTTATGTCTCGAAGTCCTCTGTTAACTCCATACTCCTTGAACAAATTATCTGAAATTGAGTCGTTGTCAATACACATCTGACTTTTACCTGCTGCGTATGTTGCCAAGAAATCTCTTTTTGCCATTAATCACACTTCCTCTCTTTATTAATATAGGGGACATTATAACCTATTTTTGATAATAGTGCAAAGCCTCCATAAGCTCTACTGTTATCTCCCCACCATGGTCTTTGTACTTCTTTAGCGCATTCTTAAATTTGGTTTCCTGCACAATAACATAATTTTCATACTTGGAAAATACTCCTCTGAATATAGGATTCTCCAGAAGCTTGTACCTTGTATCTGCCACAAAAGGACAGTACTTTGATAATATCTCCCGCGCTACTTTGTTTACCCTGAAATTCCCCTTACTTTCATACTTCATCCAAAGAACATAATCTTGCACAAACATCTGTGTATAGCTTCCCTTATTCTTAAGAAGCTGGGATTTTATCTTCTCCTTTGCCTCTACAGACAGCGACTTATTTTTCTTGTAAAAAGCAAGATAATCATAATACTCTGAAGTCAGGGATTTCTCTGTCACATCATTCCATCTTACTCCCTGCATCTTTCTGCATATTTCCCATCTGTAATGACCAGCAACATTAAGCATTACATTATCAATATCCATTACTGACATTACCGGAAATGCAAATCTTGCCGGGGATGTTCTGTCTGTACCTACACTCTCCTGCCACATTACTCCATCATGACCGGCATTTGGCAGAAGAATTATGTCAGGTAATATCTCCTTTTTAATCTCCATTCTTCCACCATCATGATTAGGATCGTAAAAAAGTATATCTCTGTAAAAACATCCGAAATCAAGTTCTCTGATTCTGTTTATACTCTCATCAAGCTTATCAGCCGACAACCACATCTGATTTGGATTCTTTGCTATCTGATCCTGCTGCAATACCGGACTGTAAATCAGACTTCTGCCATAAGTCATTCTGTTTGTGGACTTAAACATATTCTCTATTTCAAAACGAACCATCTTCTCTCTGTCCATCTTGTAGAACTGCTCATCCTCTGCACTTATCCTGTTTGCCTTCCTCAGCTCTCTTAAACTTCCAAAATAATCTAATCCAAATTCATTTTTGGAGGTTTCTCTCTCTCCCCTGAAAATCATATATAACCACTGGTAAATTGTAAAAACGTGATCATTTACCTGATTCTCTATTAGCTCATTAAGCTGTAATAACTGATTGACGGTTTCTGCTTCTACCAGCTGGGTATCCAGAAATCCAAAATTCAAAAACAGGCCAATTATCGGTGATTTCTGTTCTGCTTCTACTGACTTAAAGAATATTTTATCATATATCTCGTAGAATAGCTCTGTCATCCGCTTTCTTGTTTCTATTGCATCATTATCTCGCCGTTCGTTCTTTACAGCTTCAACATAATTCATTCTAAGTTCTCGGATCTCAGAGAGCTTTTCCTCATCAAAATCAGCATAATTGACTATGTACTCAAAATAATCTATGTTACTAATATCCTCTATTGTAACACTATTTTCTTTTTCTTTTTTCTCTGCCGCTGCTGCATATGCCTCAAAATCAAAGGACCAGAATTCATGAAAACGCTGAAGCATATCCTTTCCACTTAGAAGCTTCTTCTCCATCATGAAGGTCTGCAGTTCTTTAACCTTCTTATTAATCAGACTAATATCCTGTCCGGAAACCGCAACAGACTTCGCAAGTTCAAACCATACTCCAAGCATATCATTCTGGTTATCATTCAGAAAAATATCTGTCTTATCGGATAGATATTCATGCATGCTCTTAATTCCACTGACCACCTTATGCATCAGAACAGAACCATTACACAGTTCGCCTATACATAAATCCTGATTGCTTCCATATAGAAGCTTAAAATTATCTTCCGGCATATCCCCGAGCGCTTTTATATAATCTATCTCCCATTGTTTAATGACCTTATTAAGTTCTATCGGTTTGATATCAAACAGCTTGTCAATCGACAGTGGTGCTATCTCCATCTGTCCACAGTACGACTGGTATTCCCTGTACTGACGTACCAGAAAAAGATACACCTCCCTTGTCATATCAAAAAGCTGGCGATACAATTTCAGCATTTTATGTTCAAGGGTAAGTGATGCATGTAAAAATGCATACACATACTGTGGCTGCTCGTCAAAAATTTTGCGCAGATCTCTATGCTCCTTAAAAGCATACGTAACTAAAATGGTATCCTCTCTTGCATAAAAATCACAAAAATAATGACCATATGCACATTCCATTAGACCAATGACAGCCCCCTTATCAAGCACTATCTCTTCCTTGTCGCAAACCATGCACACACTGCCCTTTAACACAATATAAAGCTCTGAAATTCTATCGCCCTTTGATATAAACTGCTCGTTTTTCTTTTGTTCTATTACTAACATTGACATAGCAAATTACCATCTCTTCTCCAAAAATTGTAAACTGTTACTCTAAATCGATACACCTTCCAAGATAATCAACCACTTCACTATCAAGCTTTCCATCCTTTACCATCTCCCCTAATATAATAAAGGCTTTATCGACCGGAACCGGTTTCTTATAAGGTCTGTCCTTAGAAGTGAGTGCATCATATATATCAACAACTGCAAGTATCCTGTCTTCCAGCGTCAAATCCTCCGCTGTAAGCTTATGCGGATATCCACTTCCATCAAGATATTCATGATGTGACAATGCAGTTTTCTTGACCTTGTCATATTGTGAATTAAAATATACTTTATCGAGAATTCTCTCCGTCGCTGAAACATGACTCTCCATAAGAATTCTCTCCTTTTCTGTTAATGTTCCCCTTTTTATGCTGAGACACTCCACTTCATCTTCTGTAAGATATTTTATCTTCTCTGTATCTGAATGAGTGTATGTCATTTTCCCGATTTTTTTAATTCGTTTTATTGTTTCATCATCAAGACAAGCCGCTGTATTTGCTTTTTTAATAAGCGCAGCAATATCATCTATCTCGTCTTTTTTCTGTAAAAAATCCTCTTCTGTTATTATTCCTTTTAGATAATCAATCTCAAAATAAGCTTTTAGCAGCTTAAACCTTGCCTTTATTGCAGACAATCTCTTATCTAATCTTGACGCTTTGTTCATTACCGCAAGAGGCACTATCATCTTGCCGATATCATGCAGATATGCAGCCATATAAAGCTGCTCTATTCTATTCTCATCAAAATACTCTTCGGTCTCACCCTTTGCATTTGCAGCATTTATTTCTTTTGCCACCCTGAGTGCATACTGGGCAACCTTCTTGGTGTGAGTACCATTATACGGAGTTCTTGCATCGATTGCCTCGGCAAACGCAGTTGCAAAGGAATTCATCTGGCGCTTCATTTCTCTTATACTTTGATTCTTTTCTGATGTTAATGATATTCCAAATTCTGTCATATGTGCGTAAGCTGTATTATCCGACATAATTCCTCCTGAGTAATTTCTACATATTTTTTTCATTATATCATAATTTTTTAAGTCATTCATTAGATTTGTCTAAAAGATTCATAAATTTCCAGACGTCCATATCCAGCCTGTTTTGACGGATATTCATATCCCAAAAGCCTTACAGCCCCTCTTATCAGAAAGTTTTTTATATCTATTGAATTTATTCCAGGTGCATTATTTTCCACCACTGCCCACTCTAATATCTGGGCACATGCTCCAGCCGTTATTGCAGTTGCAGCACTGCTTCCCGAATACGTGACATAATTATCCCTAAGTCCTTTGCCCGTAATCTCATCACATGGTGCAATAAAATCAGGTTTAATCGTTCCATCTGCCAAAAATCCTCTTCCCGACTCTAAATATACTCCCCCCGTACTTAATGAATATCCTCCCACTGTCATCGGTAACACCGAATCTCCCGGACTCGTTATAGTCGTATCCGGATCAGGTGCCAGAAAAAATACAGGACCCGAAAGCAAGCCCTCTGCCGGAAGCCAGATATTGTATTCTCCACTTATACTATTCACAGAATTTACAGTGATACTCCACACACCTCGTGGAACATTCTCAAATCTTACAAATATAAGCTGATCTCTTCTTCGTCTTCCAACATATCTGTAGTCAATCGTAACCTTTGTTCCTTCTAGTGCAAATCGATAGCTTTGACTCATACTGTCCATATTAGGTGTTGTCGGTCTAATCTCTCCATTAGGTGAACGAATAGAAAGCACTGCCCTCTCTGGAGCAAGCGACCAGCATTCAAAATAAAATCCGTCTATATCCTTCTCAACATTTATTTCCACCTCTCCACTTACACGCCCCTTAAAATGATGCTGCGCTATACCTTCATTTCCACCAGGCATAACCACAGCTCTGTTCCTCAGGATTGCAATTGAATCAAGATACTGGGAGAGTGGTAATGTACCACAATGGCTTCCATTATTACAGCCTATTCCAAGCATAATTACGAGTGGTTCAAAGGCATGTTCTGTCTCCATAGTATTTTCAATAAAGGCTACAGCCCTCATCACATCCGCCTCAGAATATACTGTCACATTATCAGGAATAAAGAAGAAATCCCTTAACTGCTTTGATGCCTGCTTCAGCTTAACCACTATAAGCTTTGCGTCAGGTGCAGCTCCGGTAAAATCATTTTGCAAATCAGCTCTTCCAGCGGCAAGGCTCGCCAGAAATGTACCATGTCCATCCTCGTCCCGCGGCAACACATTCTGTGGCAATTCATTCTGAGACTCCCCTTCTTGTGGCAACTCCACTTGCACCGAATTTTCTCTCGACACTTCATTGCCTATATTATTATCATTAAATAAAATACGGTTAATATCCTCTTCCCTATATACTATGTCCCTTTCCTG
>JAXJVZ010000002.1:0-7341 GCA_036308285.1 Agathobacter sp.
AGCCAGTACCGTCTATTTAAGTTCCTCTAGTAAAGTTTTAATCTGCATTTTATTTCCTCCTAATATTCTCCGTTAAAGACTTCTGTAGCAGACCCAGTCATAAATACATGATTAGTTTCTTCATCATACTCAATAGTCAAATCTCCACCTCTTAAATGAACAAGAACTTTATTATCTGTAAGTCCGTTAAGAATACAAGCCATTGCAGTAGCACATGTACCTGTACCACACGCCCATGTCTCAGCGGAGCCTCTCTCCCACACTCTCATTGAAGCTTCATCTCTAGAAATAACCTTTACGAACTCAGTATTGGTTCGCTTTGGGAATCTAGGATGATTCTCAAAATGTGGTCCGTATTTTTCTAACTCAAAATTATCTACATCGTCTACGAAAACCACTGCATGAGGATTCCCCATTGAAACACAGGTCATCTTCCAGATTTTCCCGCAAACTTCTATTTCTTCATCAATAACCTTTTCGCCGTCAGCTACTACCGGAATTAAATCTGGAGTTAAGATTGGTTCTCCCATATCAACTCTTACCTGGGCAACCTTTCCATCTTCGACAAAGAGTTTAAGTGTCTTTATTCCAGCTCCTGACTCGACTGTGATTTCTGTCTTATCAGTAAGCTTATGGTCATACACATACTTTGCTACACACCTTATTCCATTTCCACACATCTCAGCCTCTGAACCATCTGCGTTATAGATTCTCATTCTAAAATCAGCAACCTCTGATGGTCCAATTGTAATAAGACCGTCAGAACCAATTCCAAAATGTCTGTCACTTATCTCAATCGATAATTCAGCCGGATTCTCTATTGTCTCTTCAAATAAATTTACATATACATAGTCATTTCCACATCCGTGCAACTTTGTAAACTTCATAATCAACACCTCCTGATATCAAATCACATCTCCGCAAGTACATTTATCAAATTAGGAATTAACTGTTTCTTTCTGGAAACAACACCCTTTAGCATTAATCCGTCATCATCCTGTTGCATCTTAAATGCCTGTGCAGCAACTGATGCAGCATTATCGCCTGTGTAAATCAAATATGTCGACTCATTAAGAATATCAGTCAACATAACGAATATCATATCAACCTTCTTATCTACCTGAAGTTTCTCAAGTTCTGGAAGAATTCTCTCCTGAACCTTATCAAGCTCAGGTCTGCTCATTGCACTAACCTGCGATACTCCAAACGAGACTTCATTAGCATAGAATATTTTAAAATCCTGATTTAATATTTCAGTTTCAGTTTTTGCAGCAAAGTTACTTCCAGCTTCAAACATCTTCTGCGCAAATTCTTCAACTTCAATTCCAGCTATCTCTGCAAGTTTTAAAGCTGTATCTTTATCAACTGCAGTGCACGTTGGTGAACGGAACATTAATGTATCTGATAATATTGCCGAACATAAAAGTCCTGCAATTTGAGGCGTAACCTCCACCCCTTTCTCACAGTACATCTGATAAATTATTGTCGCCGTACATCCAAGTGGCTGATTTCTGAAATATACAGGAGCCATAGTTTCAAGACTACCAATTCTATGATGATCAATAATCTCAAGAATTTCTGCTTCCTCAATATTATTTACAGCCTGGCTCTTCTCGTTGTGGTCAACAAGAATTATCTGCTTCTTCTTTACATTCATCAAATTACGTCTAGAAAACATTCCTATATAATTTTGATTATCATCTAAAATAGGAAAATCTCTGTGTCTAATTTTAGCAACAAAATCTCTTACATCATCGACATAATCATCCTGATTAAAAAATATAATATCATTTTTTGTCATAAAGAATTTAATTGGCATACTCTGATTAATAAGACGTGCAACTGTAAATGTATCATATGGTGTGCTAATAATTACAACATCTCTCTGCTGGGCCTCTTCAATCACTTCCTGACTAATCTCATAATTATTAGTAACTATGAGACAACTACAATTTGATTCTATACATAAAAGCTGATTTTCTTCTCTATCCCCTAAGATTACTAAATCGTCATCTTCTATGCAATTGGCAAGTACTTCAGCCGTTCCAACACCAACAATAACTTTACCCTTCACAAAGTATCCATGCTCATTACCTGTAACAAGCTTTCCTTCAAGAGTTTCAATAATATTTCTATACTGTGTTCTGGCAATAGAAAGAATGGAATTATCATATACATCCATGTATGATTTGGCGATATCCCCGGTAACAATCAATCCTTCTAATTTATTTTTTGCACTGACAACCGGAAGTGTAACAACCTTTAGAATCTTCATCATCTCCCATGCTTTCTTCATGGAAATATGACTACTTACACCCTCAGTTTTACGAATATTGATATCTCTGACCTGTGTCCCAACATCCGTAATAAGCGCTGGTTCTTCCGCTTTAAAATAGTCTAAAACAAAAGCAGTCTCTGCATTTATTTCACCAGCTCTCTTAGGAATGTATAAAGCCTTATTATCCTTATCTGACTTCTCATTATTTTTCAAATATGAATATGTAATCGCTGCACAAATTGAATCTGTATCTGGATTTTTATGTCCTACTACCCATATATTATTTTCACTCATTGTACCTACCTCTTTTTCTATCCAAAAATGCAATTCCTGTTTCCAGGAATTGCATCTATAAATTCAAACAATTTACAATTATTAATTGAATAAGCCTAATGTATACAATGTAATTGCCACAAAACCAAATGTGTTAATAATAGAAACAACTAATCCGATAAGTGTAATTCCTTTAACTGACTTAACATTCTGATCGATATCCGGAACCGAATCCATCTTATCTCCCATTGTCTTAAAGAGATCCTGAATATTTCTAAAACACTTAACATTCTCAGTATGTATCTTATCTGACAGCTCCTGCTTAAGAGCGGTAAGATCCTCATTAAGCTTACCAAGAGTCGCAAGCATCTCTGAATTAGCCTGATTTACTGCGCTTCTAACTTCTGCTGTCTGCTCCTCTGTAATACGTCTTGTC
Source organism: Agathobacter sp. (assembly GCA_036308285.1). Taxonomy (GTDB): domain Bacteria; phylum Bacillota; class Clostridia; order Lachnospirales; family Lachnospiraceae; genus Roseburia. The sequence continues at coordinate 2,988 of JAXJVZ010000002.1, forward strand.
TGTTCTAATGTGCTGCCAAAATTATTCTCCAGACTTCTGATATCATCACTTACAACTCTAGAAATATTATTAATCTCCCCGGACATACTTCTGCCGAGATTATTTACTTCACCAATTATATCACGTGAATAACCACTAAATGTCGAATCGAGAGTATGACTCATTGAGTCCTCAATCTCCTGCATTTTAGCATTAACACGTTCTATAAGAATATCAATCTGTCTTCCAACTTCCCTTTCAATACCAGCAGCCTTTTCTTCTCTCTCTTCAAGAATTAATCTAAGTTCCTCTGCCTTCTCTTCTCTTTCAGAAACAATAGACTGAAGCTCCTTCGCCTTAGTTTCTTTAGTTGAAAGCATCTCCTGCAGTTGCTGTGCTTTCTCTCTGAATTCATCTATTTGAGCTAATAAAAAGTCATCTCTATCCACTTTTATATGCATCCTTTCAAAGGACCTTCGTCCTCGTTTCTTTTCTCTAAGTTCATTTCTTCGATACATCAGAGTACTGAGCATGCCAAATAAACTCGCCATAACTAGACCTCCTCGACTGTATCTTTCCTAAAATATTGTATCATTTCATATATACTTTGTAAATGGTACTAAGGGCTTTTTTTTAGTTTTTTCCACAAAATATAGTGGTTTTTTTATTACAAAACACAAATAGAAGTTTTTATCAGATTATTATAAGGTAAAAATAGAGCCCCAGGACTCAATGTCCCGGGGCTCTATCAAACTCAACTATATAATAAACTATATAATTTTATTCTTCTGATCCGTAAAGCTTAACTAACTTCTCTAAGTGCTCGAAGCGCTCTGTAGCAGCCTTCTCAGACTCAGCAAAGAGTCTCTCAGCTCTCTCTGGGAATGGCTTAATAAGACGAGTATAACGAGCCTCGTTATTAAGGAAGTCTTGGTAAGATCCATCTCCAGCCTTAGATGTAAGTGTGAATGGATTCTTTCCTTCTGCCTTAAGAGCTGGGTTGAAGCTGAATAAGTTCCAGTATCCAGCCTTAACAGCAAACTTCATCTCATCCTGGCAGTGGTTCATTCCACCCTTAGCGATTCCGTGAAGCTCACATGGAGCGTATCCGATGATAAGTGATGGTCCTGGATAAGCCTCAGCCTCTGTAATAGCCTTAACAGCCTGTGCTGGGTTAGCTCCAAGTGCGATCTGTGCAACGTATACGTATCCGTAGCTCATAGCGATTTCAGAAAGTGATTTCTTTCCAATTTCCTTACCAGCTGCTGCGAACTGACAAACTTCACCAATGTTAGAAGCCTTAGATGCCTGTCCACCTGTATTAGAGTACATCTCTGTATCAAATACCATTACGTTAACGTTCTCACCTGATGCAAGTACGTGATCTAATCCGCCGAATCCGATGTCATATGCCCATCCGTCTCCACCGAAGATCCATACAGACTTCTTGCCAAGGTAATCCTTCTTAGCGATAGCTGCCTGTGCATCTGGACATCCAGCTGCTGCTGCCTTCTCTAACTCAGCAATAAGTGCTTCTGTAGGAGCAACGTTTGCCTTTGTATCATCCTTTGTAGCCATGAACTCATCGTAAGCTGCCTTAAGCTCTGCCGAAGCCTTGTCGCTTGTAGCACAAGCTGTAGCGCTCTCGATAGCCTGGTCACGAAGGTACTTCTGTCCAACATACATACCAAGTCCATGCTCAGCATTATCCTCAAAGAGTGAGTTAGACCAAGCTGGTCCCTTCTTAGAGTTAATGTTAACTGTATATGGTGATGTAGCAGCTGGGTTACCCCAAATTGATGAACATCCTGTTGCGTTAGAGATGTACATCTGCTCACCGAATAACTGAGTAATTAATCTAGCGTATGATGTCTCTGCACAACCTGCACATGATCCTGAGAACTCAAGGAGTGGCTGGTTGAACTGTGATCCCTTAGGTGTTGTATCTACCATTCCAGCATCTGTCTTCTTAGAAACGTTAGCTACTAAGTAATCGAATACTGGCTGTTCTGCTGCCTGTGACTCCTGTGGAACCATAGCGATAGCAGCTGTAGGACATACTGTGATACACTCTCCACATCCCATACAGTCAAGTGGAGAAACACTCATTGTATACTTGTAAGCTCCTGCCTTTGGCTTCATATCAGCAACCTTCATGTTGCTTGGAGCTGCCTTAACTTCCTCATCAGAAAGTAAGAATGGACGAATTGTAGCATGTGAACATACAAATGCACAGTTGTTACACTGAATACACTTCTCTGCATCCCACTGTGGTACTGTTACAGCTGTTCCACGCTTCTCGTAAGCTGAAGCTCCTGTACAGAACTGTCCATCAGCGATATTTGTAAATGCAGATACTGGAAGTGAATCTCCATCCATCTTAGAGATTGGATCAAGGAGTTCATTAACAAGCTTAACAACCTCTGGACGACCTGTACGAGCAGCCTTAGGAGCGTCTGCCTCTGGGTTCTTCCATGAATCTGGAACCTCTACCTTATGTACAGCGTCAACACCAGCGTCGATAGCCTTGTAGTTCATCTCAACTACTGCGTCACCCTTCTTAGAGTAAGACTTCTTAGCCGCCTGCTTCATAAAGTCAACAGCCTCATCGATAGGCATTACATCTGCAAGCTTGAAGAATGCAGACTGGAGAATTGTGTTAGTTCTCTTACCCATTCCGATTTCGATAGCCTTATCAATAGCATTAATTGTGTAAAGCTGAATGTTATTATCAGCAATATATTTCTTAGCATCAGCGTTTAAGTGCTCAGCTAACTCTTCATCAGACCACTGGCAGTTAATCATGAATACTCCGCCTGGCTTAACATCCTGTACCATCTTCATACCCTGAATTACGTATGCTGGATTATGACATGCTACGAAGTCAGCCTGGTTGATGTAGTATGGGCTCTTGATTGGGTTGTCACCAAATCTTAAGTGAGAAATTGTAACACCACCAGTCTTCTTAGAGTCATACTGGAAGTAAGCCTGGATATACTTATCTGTGTGGTCACCGATGATCTTTGTAGAGTTCTTGTTAGCACCTACAGTACCATCTCCACCAAGTCCCCAGAACTTGCACTCTTTTGTTCCAGCTGCTGAAGTAATAGGAGCTGGCTTAACCTCTGGAAGTGAAAGGTTAGTAACGTCATCTACGATACCAAGTGTAAATCTGTTCTTTGGAGCATCCTTCTCAAGCTCTGTATATACAGCGAATACTGATGAAGGAGGTGTATCCTTAGATCCAAGTCCGTAACGTCCACCAACAAGAACAACATCGTTCATTCCTGCCTCGCGGAGTGTTGTAGCAACATCTAAGTATAATGGCTCACCAAGTGATCCTGGCTCCTTTGTACGGTCTAATACAGCGATCTTCTTAGCTGTCTTTGGAATAACATTAAGAAGAGCCTCTGAAGACCATGGACGATATAAACGAACCTTAACAAGTCCGACCTTCTCGCCCTTAGCTGTTAAGTAATCGATTACTTCTTCAGCTACGTCGTTGATAGAACCCATAGCGATGATTACTCTCTCTGCATCTGGAGCTCCGTAGTAGTTGAATAACTTGTAATCTGTTCCAAGCTTAGCATTAACCTTATCCATATACTTCTCAACGATTGCTGGAAGATTATTATAGAATGAGTTACAAGCCTCTCTATGCTGGAAGAAAATATCTCCGTTCTCGTGAGATCCACGAGCTGCTGGATGTTCTGGGTTAAGAGCGTGTGCTCTAAACTCTTCTACTGCATCCATTGGACACATTTCTTTAAGATCTTCATAATCCCACTTCTCGATCTTCTGAATCTCGTGTGATGTACGGAATCCATCGAAGAAGTTAATGAAAGGAACTTTTCCTTCAAGAGCAGCAAGGTGTGCTACTGGAGAAAGGTCCATTACCTCCTGTGGGTTTGTCTCACAAAGCATTGCAAAACCTGTCTGACGACAAGCATATACGTCACTGTGATCACCGAAAATGTTAAGTGCGTGTGATGATACTGTACGAGCAGATACATCAAATACACAAGGAAGGTTCTCACCTGCGATCTTGTACATGTTAGGGATCATAAGTAAAAGTCCCTGTGAAGCTGTAAATGTTGTTGTGAGTGCACCTGCTGCAAGTGAACCATGAACTGTTCCTGCTGCACCAGCCTCAGACTCCATCTCTACTACCTTTACTGTGCTTCCAAAAATGTTCTTCTGTCCTGCTGCTGACCACTGATCAACTGAGTCAGCCATTGGAGAAGATGGTGTGATTGGATAAATACCAGCAACTTCTGTATACGCATAAGCAACATGAGCTGCAGCTGTATTACCATCCATCGACTGTTTTGCTCTTGGCATGATAAATCCTCCTTTAATGATATAAATTCATTAT
>JAXJVZ010000003.1:0-5851 GCA_036308285.1 Agathobacter sp.
AGAACGCTGTTGAGATGGAAGCAAACCTTTTCGGTGTTGTAAATGATACAAACGACAAGAAGGAAGGAATGGGAGCATTCTTAGAGAAGAGAGCTGCTAACCTTACAGATTTCTAATTTAAAATTATGAATACATACACTGCGGTGAATTAAATTTCGCCGCAGTTTTTTTGTGCTTTTTTCCCCTTTTTATTGCGCAAATTTATTGCGTAAATTGACAAAGAGGTACATACTATCATTATAAATAAAAGGAGATTAGTTGCTTTGATTTTAGAGTTTGATTTGAAAGAAGATTTGCAGAGACTTTCTGATTATGATGCAATAGAATTATATGAAAAAGAAGAGACAGGTCAGGCATTTATACCATATATGATGAGCGACGCAGTGGAGTGCTACATTCAGTTTGACGGGTGCACGATAAGGGGACAGTGGCAGCCGGATAATAAAGAAGAGACATCATTTTCAGTGATTTCAGATGAGGAAAAAAAGGGACTTGTCTTAAGACAGGGAGAGTCGAATGTCATAACAATCTGGTACAAAAAGGCAGCTAAATACATGGAGTGCTATCAGTATCACAGAATAGGGCATTTCTGGATAGAAGGACAGGAAAAATGGAGAAGACTTACATACGCAATAGGAACAATCCACGACAAAGCCACATTCATGGGAGTCGATAATTGTGAGAGAGAAGAATTACAGTTGATACCGATTATGGAGTTCGCACCATTTAGATACTGGACACCGCTTAAGGAATCTCTTGATTACTATTATGACGACACAATGGAAGGCATTGTGGCAATGAAGGTAATTGCAGTAAAAATTGGAGATAAGAAATTATTTAGCATTGTAAGTAAATATGAAAAGCAGATGCTATCAGGTACGCTTACAGAGAGAAAATTGAGAAAGTTAGCTATAGAACTCTGTAAGTGCCATAAGTTATACAGATACTTGAATGAACAGCTGGATTTAGCCTCAAGCCATTACCAGGAGAGAAGATATTCACCGGAAGAAGAGGCGAAAATTAATGATATGAGAAATGCTGTAGTAAAACCATACATTGAAAAAGGGTATAAGGGGAAATATCCGGTACTGTGTAAAAGAAATAAAAAAGTGGTTTTTTATGAAGAGCAGCCATATGTGATTCGCGATTTTGAATATAATGACTTCAAATTCAGAATCCATGAATTAAAACTTGTAAGATAGCCGTGGGAAAAAAAACAGGCAAACAGAGGGAAAAAACCAGGCAAGCAGAGGAAAAATCAGGCGAGCCAGGGGATTAGATTCAGGCAAGCCAAGAAATCTGCCAGAACAAGAACAAAACGGAATAAGTCATAACAGGATAGAAGAAAGGAGAAAGACAATGATACCGTATTATACAATAACAGACACCAAAACATTTTCATTCTCGGCAGAGAATAAAACAGGAACAAAAGGAGGAGGAGGTCGAGGTGGTGAATGCACAAAGCTTAGTCCCTGCATCAAAATCCAGCCAAGTGAGACAGTGACGCTAGTAGATGCAGATGGTCCGGGAATTATTCAACACATGTGGTTTACAGGCTACGTAGGTCACAATTTTATACTGCGAATATATTGGGAAGGTAGCGAAAATCCATCAGTCGAAGCCCCACTGTCAGCTTTTTTCGGTTGTGCCTATGATGAGAACTTCAAGGACAGGGAAGGAAGATACCCGGTTCTTAATTCGGCAACAATCCTGGTAGCACCAGGCAGAGGATATAACTCATACTGGGAGATGCCATTTATGAAGAACTGCCGTATTACCATAGAAAACAGAGGCCAGGAGCCAAGAGATTTGTTCTATCTTATAACAGGCTGTTACTGCAGTGTGCCGGAAAATATCGGATACTTCCACGCCTCATACCGACAGGCACATCCGGTGGAGAAAGGTCACACATATACAGTAATAGACGGTATAGAAGGCAGGGGCCAGTTCGTGGGGGTTACACTTGCAACTGGTATGAATGGAAACAACACCTGCTGGGTAGAGGGTGAAGCGAGAATGTATATAGATGATGATGAATATCCATCAGTTCACTACACAGGAACGGAAGATTATTTCGGCGGCTCATATGGCTTTGGAAATGATATTTATATCAAAAGATATCAGACTTATAGCGGTCTGTACACAGGAATGTATGCGATCTTAGGTGATAACGACGAGTTTTACAATGGACAGCAGAGATTCCTTTTATACAGATTACATATTGCAGACCCAATTCATTTTGAAAAGAATTTCAGAATGACAATCGACAATATGGGATGGACAGGTCCAAGGTATGACGACTACACATCAGTGGCATACTGGTATCAGGATAGTCCGGGCAAAAAGCTAAAGGAATTGCCTCAGGATAATGAGATGATAATGAAATAATATATATCATCTAAAAAGGGAGTAAGTATGAAAATAAAGGTGACAGATAAGACCTATGAGGAGGTATTAAGTCTTCCGAGGGAAAAGCACATATATCCGGTAAAGCAGAAGAAATTTTATCGAATGCTGATGAAACTACTGGCCAAGAAAGAATTGAAGGATACCAATTTCAGATATAATGAAGTAGGAATGGAGAAACTTAATCCAAGGGAAGTAGCACTTTTTCTTATGAATCATTCAAGCTTTACCGACCTTTCAATAGCGACGACCTTGCTTGGTGACAGGCAGTATCATATAGTTATGACTAATGACGGAATGATTGGAAAAGCTGGTCTGATGCGCAAAATCGGATGCATACCTACAAAGAAATTCATAACCGATACTATGCTTATAAAAGATATGGTTTATGCAGTTAATCACTTGAATAGTTCGATTCTAATGTATCCAGAGGCAAGCTACAGCTTTGACGGAACACAGACACCGCTCCCGGACAGCCTTGGAAAATGTATCAAATTACTAAAGATACCAGTTGTAATGATAAGAACAAAAGGGGCATTTTTAAGGGACCCACTTTATAATAATCTTCAGAAGCGAAAAGTGGATGTGTCAGCAACCGTAAAGTATATAATCTCAAAGCAGGATGCAATTGATAAATCAGAGGATGAGATAAATGCGATATTGAAGGAGGCATTTACCTATGATCACTTTAAGGAGCAGGTGGCCTCGGGAATTATAATAGATGAAGATTTCCGTTCAGACGGTCTTGAGAGAGTCTTGTATAAGTGCCTGAAATGTGGCTGTGAGAACCAGATGCTTGGAGCAGGCACCAAGATAAGCTGTCAGAATTGTGGAGATACTCACGAACTCATGCCTGATGGGCGATTAAGGCATGAGGGAGGTCCTACAAAATATGAATTTGTCACGGATTGGTATAGCTATGAAAGAGATGCTGTATTAGAAGAGATAAAACTGGGTACATATAAATTAGATACTGACGTTGATATAATGATGCTTGTGGATAACAAGAGTATGTATCGAATCGGAAGTGGACATCTTGCACATTCAAGTGAAGGATTTGAGTTGACGGGAGCAGACGGCAAACTGCATTTTACCATGAGTGTAAAAAAATCATATAGTCTGTACGCGGATTTTTTCTGGTACGAAATAGGAGATATGATTGCAATCGGAGACTCGAAAGTACAGTATTATTGTTTTCCAAAGTCAAGGCTGCCTGTTGCCAAAACGAGACTTGCAGCAGAGGAATTGTATAAGTTGAAAATTGAAAGTTCAAAAAATAATAATCCAGGCAATAAGTAAGAAATTATAGGTAAGGACTATAAATCAGGAAAAGAGTAAGAAAAAGATATAAAGAGGAAGGAAAAGAAAAATGAACCAGCACACAAGATTTAATTTACCACTTTGTCTGACAGTAGAAGAGGATGCATTCTCACACGTTGACGAAATCGTGGCAGCGTATATACCGGAGATAAAGGGACAGAAAACAATAATAATCTCTGAGCCGTTTTTAATAGACAACTTCAAAGATAAAATCGAAGAAATCCAGAAGGATTTTAATGGTGCACAGATTTATGCAATCGGAAACGCAGACTTTGACGAGGCAGTATCAGTTGCAAAAAGAGTATGCATAGAGGATATCAAAGTAATAATCGGCTTCGGAGGAGGAAGAGTATTAGACACTGCAAAATATGCAGCATTTATATCGAAGGCGCTATATATCTGCCTTCCAACCACACTAAGCAATGACTCACTTGCGTCACCATTTGCAGTACTTGGAACAGAAGGGGCAAGCCGAAAGACCCTGCCTTGTAAGATTCCGGCAGCCATTATTGTAGACACAGACATGATAGTAAACGCACCAGTAGGTCAGACACTTTCAGGAATCGGAGATACACTTGCAAAATACACAGCATTATATGACTGGCAGATATCAGCAGAGAGGACAAAAACACACATAGATGATTTCGCATACGGAATTGCGCAGATGAGCTTCGACTCGGTATTTCACTGTGATGACAAGGATATAAAAAGCAAAACCTTCATCAAGATTCTGTCAAGGTCACTTGTAATGGGAGGACTTGCGATGGAGATAGCGGGCTCATCACGACCAAGCAGCGGTAGTGAGCATCTATTCTGCCACGCGCTCGAGGAGTATTACCCGGAGATTAGAATCTCTCACGGAATCGGAGTAGCACTAGGAAGCATCGGAGCATGTATCATGCAGGGCAAGGGAGAACGCAGACTCATGGAGGTCATGAAGACCTATAATATCGACACAGACCCTATGGCATACGGAATGACAAAAGATATTTTCGTGGACGCATGGCAGAAGGCATCGGGCACAAGACCAGGAAGAATTACGATATTAAATGAGACAGACCTTAACAGGGCATGGCTTGAAGAAATATATGAAAGAATGCAAAATAAGTAAAACTTAATAATTCAAATATTTCACTTTAAAGGAAAATAGTGTAAAATAGGAAATAATGTATTTAGGGAGGTAAATAATATGTTTGATGTAGTAGCACTTGGAGAGCTTCTTATAGATTTCACATTTGCAGGAACAAGCGAGGGAGGACAGAGATTATTCGAACAGAATCCCGGTGGTGCTCCTGGTAATTTCCTTACAGTTATTTCTCATATGGGGCTTAATGGTTCCATGATTGGAAAAGTCGGAGATGACATGCATGGAAAGTTCCTCATTGAGACACTAAAGAAGCAGAACATCAATACAGATAACATGATTATTGATAAAGATTACTTTACAACTTTAGCATTTGTATCAATCAATGCGGACGGCGAGCGAGAATTTTCTTTTGCAAGAAAGCCAGGTGCAGATATTATGTTAAAAGAGGAAGAGCTTAATGAGGAGGCACTTAAGAATACTAAGGTCTTCCACTTAGGTTCTCTTTCACTTACAAGTGAGCCTGCAAAGAGTGCATCATATGCAGCAGTAAAAATTGCAAAGGATGCAGGGGCAGTTATTTCTTATGACCCAAATTACAGAGCATCACTTTGGCCGGATGAGGCAACAGCAGTAAAAGAGATGAAGGCAATGTTTAAGAATGCAGACCTTGTTAAGGTATCTGACGAGGAAGCAATTCTTATTACAGGAGAGAAAGATTTCTCAAAGGCTGCTGATATCTTAATGGCAGAAGGCCCTTCTGTAATTGCAATCACACTAGGTGGAGATGGAGTATTTGTTAAGACTAAGGATGGAGAGGCAACTGTAGCTGGATTTAAGGTAAATGCCGTAGATACAACAGGCGCCGGAGATTCATTCTGGGGAGGTTTTGTAAGCCAGTTTATTGTTTCAGGAAAGAAGTTAGATGAGCTTACAGTTGAAGATGTTAAGAAGTTTGCACTTTTTGGAAATGCAACAGCAAGTCTTTGTGTACAAAAGAGAGGCGGTATACCTGCAATTCCATATAAGGCAGATGTGGAA
>JAXJVZ010000004.1:0-7426 GCA_036308285.1 Agathobacter sp.
AAAACAGCTGTTGGTGGAGCTGTTGCAGCAATTTTTATTTTATTGATATCACAATTTATGGCACAGCTGATTGCAATTGAAAGTGGGTCAGTTATGGTATTATTTATGATTAAGAAAAAAATGAGTAAGTTTAAATAAAATTCCACTTTTCTTTATATGGTATCCTTTCTTTTATCTTAAGGTGTTTTTGAAAGAAGGGATTGTAATTTATGAAAGTAATTGTAAAAGAGCCACTTAAAAATGCAGTAATAAAAGAAATTAAATGTAAATACGCTATTGAAGCAGCAGAGGAGTATCTTGGAAGCCATGATGTTACAAGTATAGATATCAGTTCAGATGGATACTTTGGAATTATGGTAGCAAATAATCAGATTATAGATGTAAATACTTTATTAGAGTTAAAGCAATTAGAAGGAAACGAAGATTTATCAATGCTGATTACAGTTGCAAATGGGCCTCATCGCCAGAAGATGTTAGCACTAAAAGGAACAGTGATTTTAGTAAGAGTGGATGAGCGTGATAGATTGCAGGATGTAACAGATTTTGATATTCATGCAACCAAAAAATTGTAGACTTAGAGATAGCATAATAAAAAGCAGTTGTACTAATTTAAATGTACAGCTGCTTTTTTTGGAGACACATGCCGTTCAAATAAAATTTAGAAAAAATTTACTGCCTCAGAAAAAAATTGCTGACTTGTGGTGGTAATCTAATTGATATTTTACCTTTTAGATATTCAGAATAAAGATATCTTACTGTCTATAAATGACAACTTATAATATAGACGGTAAAAAATTAGCAAAGAATTTCTAACAGCGATAATAAATCGAAATATTTACCGCCTAAAATACCATTGTATCTGTATAGACGGTAACACTCAGCAAAGAATTTCTAACAGCGGATAGAAATACAAAAATTTTACCGCCTAAAATACCATCGTATCTGTATAGACGGTAACATTCAGCAAAGAATTTCTAACAGCGGATAAAAATACAAAAAATTTACCGTCTAATATTATAAAATGTAATATAGACGGTAAATAATAAACTAAGAGTTCTTTTTAATAATTAATTTAAATTGAATTAAATTGCATCAAGTGCCTGAGCAAGATCAGCAATAAGGTCATTCTTATCTTCAAGACCACATGACATACGAACAAGTCCTGCTGGTATACCAGCTTCCTTAAGCTGCTCCTCTGTCATCTGTCTGTGAGTAGAAGTTGCAGGATTCAAGCAACATGTTCTTGCATCTGCAACATGAGTCTCGATAGCTGCAAGCTTTAGTTGCTTCATGAATACAGAAGCGGCATCCTTTCCGCCTTTGAGCTCGAAGGAAACAACACCACATCCACCATTTGGAAGATATTTCTGGGCTCTCTCGTAGTACTTGTCTGTCTTAAGACCAGGGTAACTAACAGAAGCAACCTTCTCGTGAGAAGCAAGGAACTCAGCAACAGCCTGTCCGTTCTCAACATGCTTTGGCATTCTGACATGTAAAGACTCAAGTCCAAGGTTAAGGTAGAAAGCGTGCTGTGGAGACTGGATACTTCCAAGGTCTCGCATAAGCTGAACAGTAGCCTTTGTGATGAAAGCGCCTTCCTTACCAAATCTCTCAGCATATGTAACTCCGTGATAAGAATCATCAGGAGTGCAAAGTCCAGGATATTTATCAGCATGAGCCATCCAGTCGAACTTACCAGAATCAATAATAGCTCCACCAACAGCAGCCCCATGTCCGTCCATGTATTTTGTAGTAGAGTGGGTAACGATATCAGCACCCCACTCGATAGGTCTGCAGTTTACAGGTGTAGGGAAAGTGTTGTCCACGATAAGAGGAACACCATGTGCATGAGCTGCATTTGCAAACTTCTCTATATCGAGAACTGTAAGTGCAGGGTTTGCAATTGTCTCACCGAATACGGCTCTTGTGTTTTCCCTGAAAGCAGCATTTAATTCTTCATCAGTGCAATCAGGTGAAACGAAAGTAGCCTCAATGCCCATCTTTGCCATTGTTACAGCAATAAGGTTAAAGGTTCCGCCATAAATAGAAGAAGAAGCAACGATATGGCTTCCGGCCTCACAAATATTAAAAAGTGCAAAGAAGTTTGCTGCCTGTCCGGAAGAAGTAAGCATTGCTGCTGTCCCACCTTCTAATGCTGCAAGCTTAGCTGCTACATAATCATTTGTAGGATTCTGAAGTCTTGTATAGAAATATCCCTCAGCCTCAAGGTCAAAAAGCTTCCCCATGTCTTCACTTGTAGAATATTTGAAAGTTGTAGACTGTACAATTGGAATCTGTCTAGGCTCGCCGTTGCCAGGAGTATAGCCAGCCTGAACACATTCTGTACCGATAGAATAATTGTTCATTATTATTTACTCTCCTTTTCATACGATTTACAAAATAGTATAATATATTTTAATACGAATTTGAATAGCAATATTTTGGGAGGATTATTATGAAAAATAAAAAGGTATCGACTGCTTTACTAGCAGCAGGTTTTTGTGCATCAACCATGATGGCGTGCGGCGTGTACGGAGCTCCGGAAAGACCTGATGTACAAAGCGTTACCGAGACAGAAGGAAATAATACAGTATTCTCTACGGAACCTGAAAATGATGAAAGCGAGACCATAAATAACGAAACAGAGTCTGAAAATGAAAGCGAGACCATAAATAACGAAACAGAGTCTGAAAATGATACAGAGTATGCTCCGGATAGACAGGAAGAGACCAGCGTGTACGGAGCCCCAGAGGATTTCGAGTAGGAGACTTATATGAAAGATATATATGCGGAGCTCCCAAATGAAATAAAACAGCAGCATTTTGATAAATTAAATGCATATAAGGAAGAACTAAGAAAAAATCCCGAGCTAAGATCACTTTTTATAGAAATGACACTAAGCTGTAACGAACATTGTCTGCATTGCGGAAGCAATTGCGGCGAGCTTAGAATGGAAAATCAGCTTAGTGATTACGAAATTATTCAGACCTTAATCAGGCTAAAGGATGATTTGCTCAAAGAAAAAAAGGGTTTGCCCTTTATAAATGTTACAGGTGGAGAGCCATTACTAAGACCTCATTTATGTGAACTTATGAAGACCATCTCAGAGCTTGGATATTCGTGGGGAATGACCAGCAACGGAGTATTGATAAGTCCTGAGGTTGCAAAAAAGCTAAAGGATGCAGGCATGTATTCAATAGGAATCAGTCTTGACGGTTTACGTGAAACCCATGAGTGGTTCAGACAGACAAGCGGCTCGTATGATAAAGCATTAGAGGCAGTGGATAATTTAATAAGTGCCGGAATAGAAAAGGTAATGATTACGACTGTCGTGCATAAGAAAAATATCAAGGAGCTTGATGAAATATATGAGGTTGTAAAAGCTCACAACTGCAGGATGTGGCGAATAATAAATGTGGAACCGATAGGAAGAGCCTTGACCAACAAAGACTTGATGTTAGCATCAGACGACTACAAGTATATTATAAATTATATAGCTGACCACCAGGAGGATGAAACGGAATTTTTATATAGCTGCAATCACTATTTAGGGCTTGAGCTTGAAAGAAAAACGCGACCATGGTATTTCTTCTGCAGGGCAGGACTTCAGGTTGCAAGTATTCAATACAACGGTGATATCAGCGCCTGTCTTGATATTGAAAGGCGTCCTGAGCTTATTTTTGGAAACGTCAGAGAGGATAATCTCTTAGATATTTGGAAGAATGAATTTAAAATCTATAGGGAGCATAAAGAGAACAAATCCAAGACATGCAAAGACTGTGAGCATAAGGAAAACTGTCAGGGTGGAGGATATCACACCTGGGATTTTGAAAGAAATGAACCAAGGATATGCATGTTAAAGGAACTGCAGAAATAAAATTTGAAAACAGAGAGCCGAAGAAATGGATTACGAACTTATAAGAAGTAAAAGAAAAACAGCATGCATACAGATAAAATCAGACGGAAGAGTTTTAGTTCGTGTTCCAAACAGGATGCCAAAATATGAAATAGAACGCTTCCTGGAGGAAAAAAGGGAATGGATAATTCACAACCAAAAGCTCATGCAACAGAGGCAGGAACAAAAACCTCAGGTAGAAAAACTATCATCAAAGGAATTAAAGCTTTTGTCCCAAATAGCACAGGAGAAGCTTACGATAGTATGTGAATATTATTCAAAACTAATAGGTGTAAGCTACAACAGAATAACAATCCGAAAACAAAAGACGAGGTGGGGAAGCTGTAGCGCCAAGGGCAATCTGAATTTTAACTGCCTCTTGCTCCTTGCTCCAGAAGAGGTTCTGGATTATGTAGTAGTCCACGAGCTGTGCCACCGAAGGGAAATGAATCACTCGGCAAGATTCTGGGCATTGGTTGAAGGTGCCATGCCAGAATATAAAACACATCGAAAGTGGCTAAAAGAGCATGGCTCAGAGCTTATGGCAAGACTTCCTGACCAGGAAAAAGAAAGTCAGGTGTATTACACATATATGCTCGAATGTAGCGATGGAACCTTTTACACCGGATACACGAATGATCTTGATAAGAGACTTAAGGCACACAATAATGGAACTGGTGCAAAATATACCAGACTACGGCGTCCGGTTCGTCTGGTATATTACGAGGAGTATCCGACAAAAGAGGACGCGATGAGTCGAGAGGCCTTGATAAAACAGCTTACAAGAAGGCAGAAGGAGAAGCTGATAGCAGATAAGTGAAGAAGATAAGGATAGGAGATATTAAAACAGCTTACAAGAAAGCAGAAGAAGCTGATAACAGATACTGATAAAACATCTTATAAGAAGGCAGAAGGAGAGGTTAATAGAAGATGATAAGACCCGCAGAGGAAAAGGACATTAAGCGAATGCAGGAATTGCTTATTCAGGTCAACAATGTTCATGCAAGTAAACGACCTGACATATTCATTCCTGACACAGTTAAATATTCAGTAGATGAATTAAAAGATCTGATACAGGATGTACTTCATCCAATTTTTGTATATATTGATGATCACGAAATAGTTCAGGGCTATGCATTTTGCCAGGTACAGGAATTTAAAAACGACCCCCACATGGCAGATAGGAAAACACTTTATATTGATGACATTTGTGTAGATAGTGAGTGTCGAAGACAGCATATCGGAAGACAGCTGTACGAATATGTTTATGAATATGCAAAGGCAGAAAATTTTACACAGATTACACTAAATGTGTGGGAACTTAACGGCTCGGCAAGAGCTTTCTACGAATCGGTAGGAATGGTTCCCTTGAAGACAACCATGGAAGTTAATCTCTAGTTGGAGATGACTCCAACTTTTATAAGTGGTGAGTCTCAATCTCCAACTGAGATAAAAGCCTCCGGCGGATTGCAGGAATGCGCAGAGGAAGATGTCAGCAAGGCAGATGTGCATTCCGCATTAGGAACGCCAGAGCATTCTTGAAAAAATAAAAACAGAACAGGAGTAACGTAATGACAAGAGAAGAATTTGAAAAGTACTGGGTAGATAATTATGTTCAAATTAATTATGAGGATGTTAAGGATGAATATGAGGCCTTCGTAAGAGAAGCGGAGAAGCATATTTTTATTGATGACTATGAGGCAGCAGGTGCCATAAGCAAAAATGATTTTATGGATAATCTGTCAGAGACTGCAATGTTTACATTCCAGGACACATTAACAGAAGTCTTCTATGACAAGAACCCTGATCTATATGAGACAGCTTTTGAACTGTATGAGCTTTCCCAGATGTCAGATCAGAAGGGCGAAAATCCTGCAATCAAATTCCATGAGGAGTACAACAGACTATATAAGGAATTTCTTTTACAGCTTTTTGAGGATATGTTTGAATAGGGCGACAGTAACAAAAGTTAACAAAAACAGCCGATATCTGTTAAATATAGTTGGTGGAAGTATATGCAACCAGAGGTTACAATTTTCTTACAAGTTGGAAAAATACAATAAGTAACATTTTTCTGAAAGGAGAAAGCATATATGGAAGCTAAACAAAGAAAAAATTATCTGGATAATATCAGATGGATAACAATTTTAATCGTAGTCGTATATCATGTTTTTTATTACTATAACAATCTTGGGACGACACCAATGTTTGAAGGCTTGCCCGAGACGACGGGAGTTACTTTTTCCGCAGTATTTCAGTATGCAGTATATCAGTGGTTTATGGTGCTGTTGTTCATTGTTAGTGGAATATGTGCCAGATATACGCTTGAGAAAAAGACTGTAAAACAGTTTATTAAAAGCAAGGTGGATAAGCTGCTTATCCCAAGCACACTAGGAGTTATGGCGATTCACTGGATTGATGGATATTGTGTTTCGCTTCAATTCATGACAGGTCCTGAGGCTGAAAAAATACCTGGATTTGTTAAGTACATAATTATGTTTGCAACAGGTATAGGCCAGCTCTGGTTTTTGCAGGTACTTTTTTTCAATTGCCTCTTACTATTATTGATTAGAAAAATTGACAGGAATGAACGATTCTATGAAGCTTGCGGAAAGGCTAATGTGATAGTGGAGCTTTTATTAGTTGTAGTGATGATACTATCAGCACAGGTGTTGAATCTGCCTATTGCGGTTTATAGAATGTGTTATTATCCAATGGCATTTTTACTTGGATATTTTGTTTTTTCGCATGAGAAAGTACTTAACGATTTAAAGAAGTTCTGGTATGTTTTTATGACGATTGGCATTATATTTGGCGTGATTTACACTGTAAAATTCTATGGTACATTTTATGGGGATGCCCATGTTATGAATGCACCTGTTTCTGTGGTACACGCTTATTTTACTGCTCTTGGAATTTTGGGATTCGCACAGAATTTCCTGAACTTTAGTAATGCATTTACGGATAAAATGAATAAATATGGCTGGGCAGTATACATGAGCCATATCATGATATTACTTATTTTCAATACAGCTATCAAGCCATTTGCAGGAGTATGGCCTATGCAGCTTATTTACCTGCTGGAATTGGTCGTATCGCTTGCAGGAAGTGTAATTATGTGGGAAATCTTTAGCAGGATTCCGGTAATTCGATTGCTGATGTATGGCGTTCGAGGAAAGAAAAGGTGATAAAAAATGTTTAGTGAGAATATTGCGATGCTTCGAACCATAAAGGGTTTTTCACAGGAGGAAATAGCTGAGCAGCTTGGGATATCCAGACAGGCATATGCTAAATGGGAAAAAGGTCAGACTATGCCTGATATTGAAAGCTGCGCAAAGCTGGCACAGATTTATGATACTACCATTGACGCACTTTACTATACGCAGGCTCTTCCAGATGGAAAAAAGATTCTACCCCCACCAAAAGGCAAGCATTTATTTGGCGTTGTAACCATGAATGAAAGAGGCCAGATAGTCATTCCCAAAAAGGCAAGGGATGTAATGGGATTTGGACCATCGGAGGAACTGCTTG
>JAXJVZ010000005.1:0-4138 GCA_036308285.1 Agathobacter sp.
CCCTTTGAACGCTTAATGTTCTTTACTGCATCCTTCAGAACCGTTAACGTTCTAAGGCCAAGGAAGTCCATCTTAAGAAGCCCAAGCTCCTCGAGCTGGACCATATTATATTCTGCTGTTGGTGTACCATCATTTGCCCTTCCTAATGGAACATAATCACTGGCAAGTCCAGGATAAATTACTACACCAGCTGCATGAACTGAAGTATGGTTTGGAAGTCCCTCCAATTTCTTTGACATATCGATAAGATTTCTTATCGCCAAATCACTTTCATATATAGCCTTTAACTCAGGATTCATCTGAAGAGCCTTATCAATTGTAATGTTAAGCTCCATAGGAACCATCTTAGCCAGCTTATCAGTCTCCGAATATGGAAAGTCAAGAGCCTTTCCTACAGCCTTAATTACACCTCTTGCAGCCATAGTTCCAAAAGTAGTAATCTGGGTTACTGAATCCTGACCATATTTGTCCTGAACATATGCGATTGCACGATATCTCTCCGCATATTCAAAGTCCACGTCGATATCAGGCATTGATACTCGCTCAGGATTAAGGAATCTCTCAAAGAGAAGATTATATTTAACCGGATCTACATTAGTAATTCCGGTACAATAGCAAACCCTACTTCCGGCAGCCGAACCTCGTCCGGGTCCAACCCAGCAGTCGTGATTACGGCACCAGTTGATATAATCCCAGACGATAAGAATGTACTCAACGAATCCCATAGTTGAAATGATTCCAAGCTCATAGTCAAGAGACTTCTTTATCTCGTCTAAAACATCCTGTCTTCTTGCCTTTTCTTGGTCGGACAAAGCAATTCCTGCGATTTTTTCATCCAGGGAATATTCCGGGTTATTAATGTATTTCTCCTCAAAACCTTTCACACAAAGTGCATCTAAGAAATCCCTTGCACTTTCATATCCTTCAGGCACCTCATATTTTGGAATCTTGTAATTACCAAATTCAAGCGTCACCTTACATCTTTCAGCAATCTTCTGTGTATTCTCCACAGCCTGCTTTGCGTAAGGAAAAAGAGCAAGCATCTCCTCTTCACTCTTCACATAGAACTGCCCTCCTTCATAGCGCATTCTATCCTCGTCAGTGACCTTTTTTCCAGTCTGGATACAAAGAAGAACGTCATGAGCTTCAACGTCTGTATCATAGGTATAATGACAGTCATTTGTACAGACAAGTCCTATTCCCAGCTCCTGGCTCATTCTCATAAGCCCCTGGTTAACCTTCTTCTGCTCCATTAATCCATGGTCCTGAAGCTCAAGGAAGAAATTATCCTTGCCAAAGCATTCCTGATATTTAACAGCTATAGCCTTGGCCTCCTCGTAAAATCCTCTTCTGATATAAGTTGGAATCTCTCCTGCAAGACAGGCCGACAGGCAGATCAGACCCTCGTGGTACTTCTCTAAAACCTCAAAATCCACTCGTGGTCTGTAGTAATAGCCTTCAGTAAATCCAATGGAAACCAGCTTCATAAGGTTATCATACCCCTTATTATTTTCAGCCAGCAGAATAAGATGATAATATCTGTCATCTCCATGCGAGGTCTCCCTGTCAAATCTTGAATTGGGCGCTACATAAACCTCACATCCAATTACAGGATTGATATCTGCGGCCTTTGCTGTCTTATAAAACTCAACCACTCCGTACATATTTCCGTGGTCTGTTATAGCAGCACTGTTCATTCCTAACTCTTTTACCCGCTTAATATATTCCTTTATCTTATTTGAACCGTCCAGAAGACTGTATTCTGTATGTGTGTGCAAATGACAAAATGCCATATTTTATCCTCTTTCATCTTTAATCTTTAATCTTTAATCCCTAACATTTTACCACAAAATAAGCAGAAGTAGACAATAATATTATCTTGCATTTAAGGAATCCCGCTTGTTATAATAAATTAACTTTACTAATAACACTTTCAGGTGGAGGATACTAAATGAAAAAAACAAAAATTATTATCATCTCTCTACTAAGCACTCTACTTTTATCAGCCTGTAATACTGAATATATAAAAAACAAAACGTATGAACTTACTAATGGTAAAAGTATCACACTCGATTTAGATGAAATAAATCCATTTTCGAATGATACTGAACAGATTTTTGAACCTAATGAAGATATATTTAGCGGAAGTGAATATCAGTATTATTACAGCTGTCTTTCTGAGGAGGATCAGCTGGTATACCGTCAGATTTACTCAATATTTAAGGACAGACTTTCTAATGTCGAGCTCTCAACCAAGGATGCTGAAAAGGCAGGCCTGATTCTGCAGTATGTAATACTTGATAATCCTTCAATTTTCTATGTGGAAAGTAGCGAATATACAAAAACTTCAAATAAAAGTGGTGATGTGCTTAAGCTTGAATTTTCTGCTATTTGCTCAATGTCGGAATCCGAAATACAAACTGCACAGTCAGGCATCGACAGCTTCGTAAACGGATTTGCATATCATGTCTCAGATACTATGACAGACTATGAAAAAGCCCTTGCTGCATACACCTACATAATCAAAAATACTGATTATGTTCCGGACTCTCCACACAATCAGAATATCTACTCCATTGTGTTAGGGCAGTCAGTATGTCAGGGCTATGCGCTTATGTTCAAGTATTTGTGTGATCAAATGAATATCCCATGTATTGTTGTAACCGGAATGGCTGGTAATGAATCTCACGCCTGGAATCTTGTGTATCTGGATAATGCCTGGAGTTATGTGGATCCTACCTTCGGTGATAACCAGTATCTTAACAGTGATATATCCTATAGCTGGTTTGGAATTCCATGTGATCTTATGCAACAAAACAGAACGATAAACTATCTTGAGCTTTTGCCTTCTGACAATACCATTGAAAATGATTACTACTACAGAAATGGAATGTACTTTGACAGCTACAGCCTGTCTTCCATCCAGGATATTGCAATGGGTGGGGGAATATTCTCCTTCAAATTCAGTAATGAAGCGGCGTATAATACAGCTGTTGATGCGCTTTTTACACAAAATGATGTATCACGACTGATTGTTGGAAATTCAGGGGCTGATGTAGCATATATAACAGACGAAGAATCAAGAACTGTCTATATAAAGATTGATAACAAGTAAAATAGCAATCCATATTAAATTTATAGTAAAATACAAATCCATATTAAATTGATAATAAAAAGCTGTAGACGATAGTCTCATATGTCCCTGCCATGCAGTGGCATCTGGTACTATCACCTACAGCTTAATTTTTGTCCTGTTTTACTATTTATTTAATTAAAGTGATTTTCAAAAGATATAATATCAACAGGTGCACTGGATAAAACCAGTAGAAAAAGCTCTTTATCTGCTTTCCTCTTTCTCCATTGTAGAAATATAAAGGAAGAAGCATAATAAGCGCAATGTACTCCTGTTCTGAACACAATAATCCAAGTAATACAACTCCTGTCGCATATCCAATCATAGGGTAATTGTATAACAGATACATTGCAACTAATGTGGCAATTCCACTTGCACCATAATCACACCTAAGAACATATTCTGCACATAACATGGATATCATGATCACAGTGGTCATAGCAATACATCTTAGCAGGGTAGCAATAATCCACATGAGTTCGTTATTGGATTTATTAAGAAAACGAGGATTATTTCTTATCTCATCAATAATCCATAGTGTAATAAGACCAAGAAACAGAGTCCACATGACATTGTTATTTTCCAATGTCCATTTTCCACCTTCTAGTGCCAGATCATATGGAAGCTCTGAAATAAGGCCAAATATAAATAATTTCAGGGCATATTTTCCTTTATTTTTTGTATGACAGAATCCCTGAACCAGCAGGAAACAAAACAGCGGAAAAGCCATTCTTCCTATAAGACGCATTATGGAATATACATCATATGCAAATTCATTATAGAAGACATATACACCATCACTATCAACAAATGAATACATGTCTCTGATTACGACTGCTGCAATGTGGTCTATAAGCATTGTAGCAATCGCAATCATTTTTAAAGTAAGACCGGAAACGCCTCCAGTAGAAACAGATTTCTCCACTCTTATACCTCTGTTAATTCCACCTTAATCTTGTCTAAGTGCCAGATTTCATCAACATATTCCTGAATAGTTCTGTCAGA
>JAXJVZ010000006.1:0-10692 GCA_036308285.1 Agathobacter sp.
CTTATGTTTGTCAATGGCTTTATTCTTTTTTAATAAATTAAATAAGTCCATAATATTTGCAACCATTCAATATTCCATCATCATGTATATCAGTTGTAATATACTCTGCTGCATTCTTTGCTATGTCTGTTCCATTTCCCATCGCAATTCCGTGTCCTACACTCTTTAACATATCAAGATCATTAATACTGTCACCAAAAGCATAGGTATCAGAAATATCAGCCCCAAGATAATCACATAGCCATTTTATTCCTGTAGCCTTTGATGTATTCTTTGGAACTGCCTCCATAACTCTCTCGTCATGCTCATAGAAGTCAAAATCATCCGAAAGCTCTTCTCTAAATCTATGATAATTTGTATGTTTTAGAACCGCAGCCGAGAATTTATTCACTTTAATATCATCCGTATATTCTTTTAACAGCCTTGCGCGGTCTGCCATTGATTCGAAAAGATAATTCACATATGGGTCATTATCAAATCCCCAGTCCGAAATCCAGCAGCACACTGGTCCCTCAAGAATTATTGGCAGGTCACATTCTTTCAACAAGTCCACAATCTTCTTTACTATATCTTTTGAAAGAAGTCTCTCATATATAATTTCTCCATTCATTTCAATATGATTACCACATGCCGCAATTATTCCGTCAAAGCCTAATTCGTGCAGACTTTCTTCCATAATATTTGCTCTTGGACGTCCACTGCATATGAAAGTCTTATGCCCTTTTTCTTTTAATTTTGCAATAGCTTCCTTCGTACTCTCAGGAATTATCATTTTCTCATCCCATAAAGTTCCATCTATATCAAAAAAAATAAGTTTAGACATTTCTTCCTCCTTTTCATTTCCAAAACATAATACAATAATTTTTCTGATGACGCAAAGAAATTCCTATGATATACTCAGAGAAAATGCAATTTATAAAATATAGAAACAGAAGAGCCAAATAAAAGGAGAAGTTGCCATGTCCAAAAAAACACTGCGTCTGATTATCATACTTGTTTCCATACTACTTATATTTCTTATCATTTCGCTTGCCGTACAGATTATTGTAATCCCCAAAGTAAAACACGAAGCGACTAAAGCATTAATCGAGCAATACATAGAAAGCGATCCAGCCGCTTCAGATTTAATCAATCAAATGAGCGAAGAAGATATTTCTACTATCGAAGAAATCATTGATAATTCAATAAGTTCAAGTGATCTGGTCACTTTAAGCAGATATGCTGCCAACCGTGATGTTAATAAAATAAAAGAATATGCCGATTCAAACATTTCTGAATCAGATAAACAAAAGCTTATGGATTTATACGATAAATACAAAAACAGTGTACCTGAATAAAATGGGTACACTGCTTTTTACATTTGTACTACTGAATTGAAAGATATGAATAACCTATAAGGCTCTCATCGACCTCTCTTGCAACCTCACGCCCTTCTCTTATTGCCCATACAACGAGTGACTGTCCTCTGCGCATATCTCCTGCAGCATAAACGTTCTTTACGTTTGTTGCATACTTTCCTTTTTCTGTTGCAACGTTAGTTCTTCCATCCAGCTCAAGAGCAAATGCTTTGGCCACATAATCTTCTGTTCCAAGGAAACCTGCTGCGATAAGCACAAGCTCTGCCGGGATTTTCTTCTCGCTTCCGGCAACCTCTACCATATTAATGCGACCTGTTGTCTCATCTTTCTTTGGCTCTAAAGATACGATTGTTATTCCACTTAGTTTGCCCTTCTTGTCCTTATGGAATTCCTTTACTGTTGTCTGATAAATACGTGGGTCATTTCCAAATACAGCAATTGCTTCCTCCTGGCCATAATCAGTCTTTAAGACTTTTGGCCATTCCGGCCATGGATTATCTGCTGCACGTACCGCTGGTGGACATGGCATCATCTCAAGTTGTGTTACTGATTTAGCGCCTTGTCTGATTGCTGTTCCGACACAGTCATTTCCTGTATCACCACCACCAATTATTACAACATTTTTGCCTTTTGCCGAAATGTATTTACCATCCTTAAGGTTGGAATCAAGAAGACTCTTTGTATTTCTTGAAAGGTAATCTACTGCAAAATAAATACCTTCTGCGTCACGTCCAGGCGCCTTAATATCTCTTGGATTTTTTGCTCCGCAGCAAAGAATTACTCTGTCGTATTCCTTGTATAAATCTGCCGCTTTTACATCAAGGCCAACATTAACACCTGTAACGAATTTAACTCCCTCAGCCTTCATGACATCTACTTTTCTATCGATTACGCTCTTATCAAGCTTCATGTTAGGTATACCATACATGAGAAGTCCACCAATTCTGTCATCTCTCTCATATACTGTAACCTCGTGGCCTCTCTGATTTAACTGGTCTGCTGCCGCAAGTCCTGATGGGCCTGAGCCAATAACTGCAACCTTTTTTCCAGTACGTGCCTTTGGTGGCTTTGGTCCGGCATATCCATTCTCATATGCTGTTTCAATAACCCCGTGCTCGTTATCCCTTACGGATACCGGGTCTCCCCAGTGTCCGCAGGTACATGCCTTCTCGCAGAGTGCAGGGCATACTCTTGATGTAAATTCCGGGAAGTTATTTGTCTTGTGAAGTCTGTTATAAGCCTGCTCCCAGTTTCCTGTGTAAACGAGATCATTCCACTCCGGAACCAAATTGTGAAGCGGGCATCCTGATACCATTCCCGATATCTCCATACCAGCCTGACAGAATGGCACTCCACAGTCCATACATCTTGCAGCCTGCTTTCTCTGATTCTCCTTTGAGAGAAATACATGAAACTCATCAAAATTCCTGATACGCTCCGAAGGTGCTACTGAAGCAGCCTCACATCTATCATAATCCATAAATCCTGTTGGTTTTCCCATGACTATCTCCCTCCTTATGCCCTGGTGCTGGCATAAAATGCCTCAATCTGTGCCTGCTCTGCATTTAAGCCTTTTTCTTCCATCTGTACAATCGCCATCTGCATACGGTTATAGTCGTATGGGATAACCTTCTTGAATTTTGGAAGATATTCACTAAAGTTATCAAGTACCTCTTTACCTTTTTCAGAATTAGTAAGAGTCACATGTTCTTTTATCATTTCTTTAAGCTCTAATACGTCATACTTATTAGTAACTTCTTCTGTAAATACCATTGACTTATTAGTGCGCATGTAAAGGTCGTTATCCTCATCTAAAACATATGCGATTCCACCGCTCATTCCTGCTGCAAAGTTCTTTCCAGTTCTTCCAAGAATAACTACACGACCACCTGTCATGTACTCACATCCGTGATCACCTACGCCCTCGACTACCGCAGTTGCTCCTGAGTTACGTACACAGAAACGCTCACCTGCAACACCATTTATGAAGGCTTTACCACTTGTAGCTCCGTAAAGTGCTACGTTACCAATAATAATGTTCTCATCCTTCTTATACTTAACTCCTGTTGGAGGATATACTACAAGCTTTCCGCCTGAAAGTCCCTTACCAAAGTAGTCGTTAGAATCTCCAACAAGCTCAAGTGTAAGTCCTTTTGGAATAAATGCTCCAAAGCTCTGTCCGCCGGCTCCATTACACTTAATTACGTATGTATCATCCGAAAGTGTATCATCATACTTCTTAGTAATCTCAGAACCGAATATTGTACCAAGAGAACGGTTAATATTTGTAACCTCAAGCTCAATAGCTCTCTTTTCCTTCTTATCTAATGCAGTCTTTAACTGCTTTAATACTTCGTTCATATCCTTTGACTTCTCAAGTTCGAAATCATATACCTGCTTTGGATCAAAAATCACTTTTTCTTTTCCCTCTGCAAATGGATTATTAAGGATATTATCCAATTTAATTCTTGACTGACGCTCATTTAAATCGTCACGGACTTTTAACAAATCGCTTCTTCCTACAAGCTCATCGACCGTCTTGCATCCAAGCTTAGCCATGTATTCCCTCAACTCTTCTGCTATAAAACGCATAAAGTTCTCTACATACTCAGGCTTTCCTGCAAAACGTTTACGAAGCTCAGGATTCTGTGTTGCAATTCCTGCCGGACATGTATCAAGGTTACATACTCTCATCATTACACAGCCCATTGTTACAAGTGGTGCTGTGGCAAAACCAAACTCCTCTGCTCCAAGGCAGGCTGCTATTGCGACATCACGGCCGCTCATAAGCTTTCCGTCTGTCTCGATACGTACTTTATTTCTAAGTCCGTTCATAATAAGTGTCTGGTGTGTCTCTGCAAGTCCAAGCTCCCATGGAAGTCCTGCATTATGGATTGAACTGCTTGGAGCTGCTCCTGTTCCTCCGTCATAACCTGATACGAGGATAACCTGTGCTCCTGCCTTTGCAACACCTGCCGCAACTGTACCTACACCGGCTTCCGATACAAGCTTTACAGAAATTCTTGCATCCCTGTTTGCATTCTTAAGGTCGAAAATCAACTGCTCTAAATCCTCGATAGAATAAATATCGTGGTGTGGTGGTGGTGAAATAAGTGATACACCTGGTGTTGAAAGTCTTGTCTTTGCAATCCATGGATATACCTTTTTACCTGGAAGGTGTCCACCTTCACCTGGTTTTGCACCCTGAGCCATCTTAATCTGGATTTCCTGAGCACTTGTTAAGTAACGGCTTGTTACACCAAAACGTCCTGATGCAACCTGTTTGATTGCAGAACAACGATTCTGTCCATTCGCATCTGGTGTAAGTCTATCCTTATCCTCTCCACCTTCTCCAGTGTTTGACTTTCCGTGAAGATTATTCATGGCAATTGCCAACGTCTCATGTGCTTCTTTTGAGATTGAACCATATGACATAGCACCTGTCTTAAATCTTGTTACAATTGAATCAACACTCTCTACTTCCTCAAGTTTTACACCCTTCTTAGGATAGTTAAAGTCCATTAGTCCACGAAGGTTAGTAGATTTCTGCTCTTCATCAACAAGCTCTGTGTATTTCTTGAATAACTCGTAATCGCCCCTCTGTGTTGACTGCTGTAAAAGATGAATTGTTGCAGGATTATATAAATGTCCGTCTGCACCACTTCTCATCTTGTGACGTCCCTTGCTTTCAAGTGTCATGTCTGTTGAAAGTCCAAGTGGGTCATATGCTGCTGAATGAAGTGCATTTACATCATTTTCAATATCCTTAAGTGTAATTCCGCCGATTCGGCTTACTGTATTTGTAAAGTATTTATCAATTACAGACTCATCGATACCAATGGCCTCAAAAATCTTTGAGCCCTGATATGACTGAATTGTTGAAATACCCATTTTTGCAGCAATTTTTACTATACCACCGATTATTGCCTTATTATAATCATCTACTGCCGCATAATAGTCCTTATCAAGCATATGCTCATCCACTACCTGCTTTACTGTCTCCTGTGCAAGATATGGGTTGATTGCGCTGGCTCCGTATCCTAAAAGTGTAGCAAAATGATGAACCTCTCTTGGCTCTCCTGACTCTAAGATAAGGGAGAGAGATGTTCTCTTCTTTGTCTTAACCAGATACTGCTGTAAAGCTGATACTGCAAGAAGTGATGGAATTGCAACATGGTTCTCGTCTACTCCTCTGTCCGAAAGAATAAGAATGTTAGCACCATCTCTGTATGCTCTGTCTGCTTCGATATATAATCTGTCTACTGCTTTTTCAAGGCTGGTATTCTTATAATATGTAATCGGAATAACCTCTACCTTGAATCCTTCCTTATTAAGGCTCTTAATCTTCATAAGATCCGTATTTGTTAAAATAGGATTATTTATTTTAAGAACACGGCAGTTTTCAGGCTTTTCTTCGAGCACGTTTCCCGCCTCTCCAATATAAAGTGTTGTAGAAGTTACTACTTCTTCTCTGATTGAATCGATTGGAGGGTTTGTAACCTGTGCAAAACGTTGCTTAAAATAATTAAATAACGGCTCCTGATTTCCAGATAACGCTGCAAGTGGTGTATCTGTTCCCATTGCTGCAGTTCCTTCAACACCATTTAATGCCATTGGGATAATTGAATCCTTAAGAGACTCATATGTATATCCAAATGCTCTCTGCATTCTCTGTCTTTCTTCCTTTGTGTACTCAGGCACACGTTCATTAGGAATCTTTAAATCTTTAAGCTGGATTATATTTCTATCAAGCCATTCACCATATGGCTGTTTTCCGGCATATTTTTCTTTTAACTCATCATCGTCAATGATTCTTCCCTCTGTTGTATCAACAAGGAGCATCTTTCCTGGACGAAGTCTGTCCTTCTTTACAATCTTTGTTGGGTCTACGTCTAATACACCTACTTCTGATGAAAGGATTAAATAATCATCATCTGTAATATAGTAACGTGATGGACGAAGTCCATTTCTATCAAGAACAGCTCCCATGATATCTCCGTCTGAGAAAAGGATTGACGCTGGTCCATCCCATGGCTCCATCATTGTCGCATAGTACTGATAAAAATCCTTCTTCTTCTGGGACATAATTGAGTTATTAGCCCATGGCTCAGGAATCATAATCATTACCGCAAGCGGAAGCTCCATTCCACTCATTACCAAAAACTCTAATGCATTATCAAGCATAGCTGAGTCAGAGCCTTCTGCATTGATAACAGGAAGCACCTTCTGGAACTCCTTCTTAAGCTTCGGAGACTCCATATTCTCTTCACGAGCCGACATTTTATCAGAGTTACCACGAATTGTATTAATCTCTCCGTTATGCACAATAAATCTGTTTGGATGAGCTCTCATCCAGCTTGGATTTGTATTAGTTGAGAATCTCGAATGTACGGTTGCAATTGCTGATTCATAATCAGGATCCTGAAGATCACCGAAGAACTGACGAAGCTGCTCAACTAAAAACATTCCCTTATATACAATAGTTCTGCTCGATAATGATACTACATAAGTATTATCGTTAGACTGTTCAAATACACGTCTTGCAATATAAAGCTTACGGTCAAAATCGAGTCCCTTTTCTATATTCTCAGGTCTTCTGATAAACGCCTGCATAATACAAGGCATTACCGCTCTTGCCTTCTCTGATAATTTATCAGGATATGTAGGAACCTCTCTCCAGCCTATAAATTCAAGTCCCTCTTTCTCTACGATAACCTCGAACATTTTCTTTGCCTGATTTGTCTTAAACTCATCATTTGGAAAGAAGAACATTCCAACTCCATAATCTCTTTCCTCGCCAAGATTATATCCCAGTGGCTTTACCGCCTTTGTAAAGAACTTATGTGATATCTGAAGAAGAATACCAACTCCATCTCCGGTTTTTCCATCAGCATCTTTACCTGCTCTATGTTTAAGATTTTCTACAATCTTAAGTGCATTCACTACTGTGTCATGTGTTTTAATTCCTTTAATATTAACTACAGCTCCAATACCACAGTTATCATGCTCGAACTGTGGGTCATATAATCCCATTGGTTTTGCTGTACTTTCATTCCACTCTTTCCTCATAGAATCTTTCCTTTCGTAGCTGTGTTTTTATTTACTAGTCAAATTTTACAGCCATATCTGCAACATGTAAATACGTTATATAGTTAAGTTGTCTGATTATTTGACTATTAAATATATTTTATATAATTGTCTGATTTTTATATAAATTATATATAAATTGTTCCCTGTTTTTAAAACATTTATAGATAATCAGCCTTTTAAATTATCAAAAAAAATTTGATTAAAATCACATTTTTGAATATCGCTTTATTTAATTAGGTTTACACCATCATTAGGCTTGAATCATAAATATTTTACAAAAAATGAAATATTGAATTGACACAGATTAGTTGTTCTTTTATATTTTTATTTATGGAAAAGCAAGTATTACTTAAAAATTTTACTACTAATCTGGAAAAAGAAAGAATATCTCAAAATTATTCTCAGGCAGCCTGGGCTGAGATGCTCGGTTTTTCCCTGTCTTCATACAAACGATTTATAAATGGTGAGAGTTCAAAAATAGACTTATCTACAATGTTAAACATCTATGAGCTTACCGGCAAATCTTTATATGAACTAATTGCTGAGGATAATTATTTGACTAAAATCTATAAAGAACTAAAGACACTTTCCACAAGACAACTTAACTTCATAGATACAATAATCGATTTCGAAAAGAATTTTGCTGCATCCGTTAATGATGATGACAGTGATGATTACATTACCGTTTTCACCCCTACCGGGGATATGCATGACGGAATGATTTACGATTCGACCAACTTCGAAAAAATCAATATTAAGGGATACCGGCAGCATGTGAATACCAATATTCACTATGGAGTCAAAATAACCAGTAACCACCTCCACCCGGTATATAATTTGGGGGATATCATTCTTGTAAGTAAGTCCCCGATAAGGGATGGCGATATAGGATTATTTCTTAACAAAGAGACTCAAAGGGTATATATAAGAAAATTTCACCAATCAATTCCTACACGTCTCGAACCGATAAATGATTTTGGCGAAACCTTTTTTGTTGATCCTAATAACAAGGAAGACATGGATAAATGGGGCAAACTTGGCAAAGTCATCACCAAAATCAGACTGTAAAAAGAATGCTTTATGAATAAATTCATAAAGCATTCTTTTTATTACTCTTCAATCTTTAAATCATCAAAGCAGTCAAATGTTGCAAAATAATCTGCAGGTGTCTCTGCTCTTCTTATCATCTTAACACTTCCATCTTCTTTGAGAAGTAATTCTGCCGAACGAAGCTTACCATTGTAGTTATATCCCATTGAGAATCCATGAGCACCTGTATCATGAATTACGAGATAATCTCCCATATCAATCTTTGGAAGATTTCTGTCAATTGCAAACTTATCACAGTTCTCACAAAGTGAACCTGTTACATCATATACATGATCACATGGTGCATCTTCTTTTCCAAGTACTGTAATATGATGATATGAACCGTAAATAGCCGGTCTCATAAGGTTAACAGCGCATGCATCTACTCCAATATATTCCTTATAGATATGCTTCTCATGAATTGCTTTTGTTACAACACATCCGTATGGAGCCATCATGAATCTTCCCATTTCAGAGAAAATTGCAACATCACCCATTCCAGCCGGAACTAACACCTCATCATATACCTTGTGAACGCCTTCACCGATTACTCTGATATCATTTGGAGTCTGCTCTGGTTTGTAAGCTACACCAACACCACCTGATAAATTAACAAACTTAATGTCGCATCCAGTTTCTTTTTTAAGTTCTACAACTAATTCAAATAACTGCTTTGCAAGCTGTGGATAGTACTCATTAGTTACTGTATTACTTGCTAAAAATGCATGAATACCAAAATACTTAGCTCCCTTTGCCTTAAGTGTCTTATAAGCCTCAAAGAGCTGTTCCTTTGTCATTCCATACTTAGAATCTCCAGGATTATCCATAATTCCGTTGCTTAATGTAAACACTCCGCCCGGATTATATCTGCAGCTGATTGTCTCTGGAATATATCCTATTGTCTCCTCTAAAAAGTCAATATGTGTTATATCATCAAGGTTAATAATTGCACCAAGCTTAGCTGCATATGCAAAATCCTCTGCCGGTGTATCATTTGATGAAAACATAATGTGCTTTCCATCAAATCCACATGACTTGGCAAGCATAAGCTCTGTATATGATGAACAATCACATCCCATATCATACTCCTGAAGAATCTTCAAAAGATATGGATTTGGTGTTGCCTTTACTGCAAAATATTCTCTAAATCCAGGATTCCATGCAAATGCTTCCTTTACTGCCTTTGCATTCTCTCTTATTCCCTTCTCGTCATATAAATGAAATGGTGTAGGAAACTGCTTTGTCATTTCCTCAACCTGTGCTTTAGTTACAAATGTTTTCTTTTGCATAGTTCTCTCCTTACCATTCTGTTTTCACGAGCTAAAAAGCTAAAAATATGCTACAACATATCACTTTTAAATTCAAGTATGTTTTTGTTTTTCTCAATAAATATGGTATACTATTCTATATTATACTTAAACTTAAGAGGAAAAATTATGAATGTAAACATTTTACCCTATATCGACAGAAATCAGAATATAGCCCAGCAGACTGATAATTCAGCAGTAGACAGCATAACAGCAAAAAACATTTCTAGTACAACTGGGAGTACATCAAACTCTACTGAAAGTCAGAATTCTGACTCATCAAGCTTTGATAGTGCTCTAAAAGAAGCAACAGCTCGTGCTACTGCCGCATTAGCTATAGATAAACTTGTCAAAGCCAGCCAGTCAGGCTCTGTTGACGCTGCTGAAGTTCAAAATTTCTTCGACCAGCATAATATCAATATAACTGTAAGTGTTAATAATGAAGTAAAGACCGCTGTTACTAATACTTCAAACCCAGTTGGTGCAGCAAATACAATGCCTTTGGCAAATACTTCCAATACATCAGGCATTTCAGACACTATACCTTCGATGCACACAAGTATCAATCCTGGCGATATAATAAAACCAGAAGGATATTCCAACTCCGGCGTCCTTGCGTGCTCTGATGAATACGAAAAGTATTTTGAAGAAGCCTCCGCTACATATGGTGTTGATTTAAAACTTCTAAAAGCGATTGCTAAACAGGAATCCAATTTTAATCCTAATGATGTAAGTCATTCCGGGGCTGTCGGAATAATGCAGCTTATGCCTGCAACAGCCGCAGAATTAGGAGTCTCTAATTCTTATGACCCTTACCAGAATATTATGGGTGGTTCAAAGTATATCGC
>JAXJVZ010000007.1:0-2598 GCA_036308285.1 Agathobacter sp.
ATACTCCAAAGGGAATACTTAAGACTGTTGGTGCAAAAGGTGTATTAAATAAAAACAAAGAAATAATTATTACGGCAAAATCTAAAACAATGAATAATAAAAATCCCAAAAGAAAATATTTATAGCAGATACTAGAGAATACAAAAACTATAAGCATAAATAGCTCAAGCTGAACAAGTGACATAATAAGCATTTTCTGATTTTCCGGATACATATTTATCAAAATACATTTCTCAATTATGATGAAAGTAAAAATAAACAGGTACAAAGCGGTACTGGTAATAACCGGAATAGTAAGCTGGAGTTTTCTTTTCATAGCAGAGGTCTGAATGTATTCAGAGACATCAACGGACATAATCAGCTGATAAGCAAACATACCGACAAGCATGAAATAGAGCCCGCCAATGATGCTTGTTCCTTTTGATTGAATTTCAACAAAAAGCCCGATTGCAGTAAAAATCACAAGCATAAAAATATTTTCTTTAAGTTTATATCCATATTTTACAAGTTTAAATCCCAGGATAATATCTTTTAACATAATAATCCTCCTAATTGTCTTTATAAGAAGCTTTGAGCTTTAAAATCATATGAAAATAAGTTACCATAAATGAAGCAAGTAGCAGTCCGCATAACAAGACTAATGTTCCCCATTTTCCCAAATTCAAAATATATAGAACAAGTGCGCTTGCAATAAATAGTGCTTCAAAAATCATTGCAATAAACTGTATTAGCAAAAATGAATCAAAATATCTTGTTATATTTAATGACAGAATATAGATAATATTTATGAGTAAAAAACTTATTACAATAATTGATATATTGCTGTATCTATCAATCATATAAATCAGGCTTGCTAAAAAGAATAATAGATTTCTTACTATTCCAAAGCACATATCAAGTAAAAAGGTATGTTTTATAACCTTTTTTCCCCTGAATGAAGTCTTGACATATTCCATGCCGAATGAGTCATTTTTGCAAATGCATCCGATTCCAAAATAATCAGCGTCTACAGTTAAAATTAACATCAAAAAGAAAAATAAGTAAAACATTTCTGATTGCGTAATGAAAGTAATCACTGATGAAATAATACCGAGTGCAATTGGAATAATCAGGTTAAAAATTATTCGGTAAGTTTTATTTACCATGCAGTTGTAATCTTTATAAATTGTCATGTGACACCTCGCTATCTCATCTTAATTAATGTGTTGTTTCTCATAACGGCAACACTAATCTGGTATAATGATGGAATTTCCTTTGAAACATTCATTCCTGCAAGTTTATCAAGATCTTCGGCAAGGCAGATTCCTTCGAATCCATATGGATTTTTTGTCATGGAATAAAGAACTTTTCCAGCAGCTTCTGCATCATTTGCGTCACCTTTTATGAGGATATATTTTTCTTTCAGGTCTTCGACAAAGCCTTCCTCTACGATAGTTCCATGCTCCATGATGATAGCGTAATCTGTGATACTTTCCATATCAGAGATGTTGTGGGTAGAGAAGAAAACGCTCTTTTCTCCTGCTCCTTCGTGGATGTACTCGCCAATCATCTGATTGAGTTTGTCGCGCATAAGTGGGTCGAGTGGTGATGCTGGCTCATCAAGGATGAGGACATCAGTCTCTCTGGCAAAAACACCGGCTAGCATTAGTTTCATTTTCATACCATCAGATAAAGAGCTTACTTTTTTCTTTTTATCTGTAATGCCGCCTGAGAAAATAGCAAGGTCTTCACAGAGCTGGTCGAATTTATTTCTATCAAAGGTGTCAAAAAGTAATTGGCTGACTTCCTCTACTTCCCTGATTGACCACTGTGGAAGATAGTACTTTCCAGGACATGTGTAGCCGATGCGATTTTTTACTTCTGATTTCTTCTCTCTGTCGTTCTGGTCAAATTCGTTGAAGAATAAGAGGTCTCCTTTGGCGTCAAGTCTAATGCCGGAGAGGATGTTTAAAAGTGTTGTTTTTCCTGCACCGTTTTCACCAATTAGGGCAGTAGCGAAGCCCTTTGGGATATTTAATTGTGGGATGTTTAATTCGAAATTTCTGAGTCGTTTCTGGATATTTCTTCCTTCAATAATATTTTCTGTTTTCATAAATTCATTCTCCATATAATCTTTTTTGATTGTTCAGAACCAATGTCACTTAGTTTTCACTCATTTCTAGCAGGGTATTAAATATGGTTTTTAATTCGTTGGCGCTAAGTCCTGCAATTTTGGAAAACTCAATTGCATCGTTTAGTGCATCCTCAACTTTTCTAAGATGCTGTTCTTTAATCATCTCGCTGTCCTGGGCATTTACATAGTAGCCTTTGCCCTGTGCAGCAGTTACAAGACCTTCTGATGCAAGTAGTTCATATGCTTTCATTGTTGTTATAACACTTATTTTTAAATCCTTTGCCAGACCGCGGATAGATGGAAGATATTCGCCCTGTTGGTATTTTCCAGACAGAATATCTGTCTTGAAGTTATCTGCGATTTGCTGATAAATTGGTATACCAGAATTTTGCGTTAACTGCATTTGTGCTCCTCCTGTCAAACTGTTTATGTGTTATATATACACTTATAACACATGGATGTCAATACCTTTTTTTAATAGCTTA
>JAXJVZ010000008.1:0-4854 GCA_036308285.1 Agathobacter sp.
GGGAGATTATTGGTACAATTGTTTCTGCACTTGTAATTGGTGGAGTATTAGTATTACTTAACAATGCATGGGGCTTTGGCTCAGAGCAGCTTGCTGCTCCACAGGCAACACTTATGAAGATGATCGTTGAAGGTGTTATGGGCGGAGATCTTCCATGGGCACTCGTATTCATCGGAGCATTTATTGCAATTGCATTTGAGGTAATTGGAATCTCCGCATTGCCGGTAGCAATCGGATTATATCTTCCACTTGAGCTTAGCTCAACAATCATGCTTGGAGGACTTGTTCGTCTCTTCGTTGACAAGCTCAACGCAAAAGAAGGAAAGTCTGATGCTAACTCAGATGCTGGAAGCGGAATCCTCTTCTGTTCTGGAATGATTGCCGGAGAAGGACTTGTAGGAATTCTCCTTGCTATCCTTGCTGTATTCGGAGTAGGAGATAAGATTAACATCTCCGGAGTATTTACAACAGGACAGATTGGTGGAGTAGTATTACTTGCCATCATGGCTGCCCTTGTATGGATGACAGGAAGAAGTAAGAAGGAAAAATAATGGATAAAAATTATTTAGACTTTATTCCGGTACCAAAACCAGATTTAAAATTTGAGATTGATGGAAATAAGACTGTGACAATTTTTCAGGAGAACAAAGGCATTATGAACTTTATTGCCCAGAAGCTGTTTAAGCGCCCGCGTGTGTCCCAGATTCACCTTGATGAGATGGGGAATTTCATCTGGCCACACCTTGACGGCAAGAATACAGTTTATGATATAGCCCAGCTTGTTCATGAAGAATTCAAAGAAAAGGCAGACCCTTTATATGATCGTCTGGTAACATACATCGATACCTTAGAACGCTACGGTTTTATCCAAATAACAAATAGAAAATAATTATAAAAGTCCAATTTTGTGTATGCAGAATTGGGCTTTTTATTTACGTAAATTTTATATAAAAATGATTGCGCCCCTGCACTTTTGCGAGATATAATATATCAAGAAATAGACTACCAAAATGTAGGATGGGGAAGCTATGGGTGATAAAAAAACTATCTCAAGAATGTTAGGGGCATATCTTGAGATTATGAATAAGAAAGCCATTTTTATAAAACAGCATGATGTTAAAGAAATATCATTAGAGCAGATATGCAGGGAAAAATTAGTATCAGAGGATGTAATAATATTCTGCTATGAATACGAGTTATACACTATGAAAGCTGCTTTTGAGCCATTTATGATGTGGATAAGACAGACATATTATTCTGATTATGTCGACAGATATTCAGTTGAAGAATTTATTGAAAATTGTGGAGTGTACTCATTACAGAGAGAGGTTTTTACCAGTTATATTAAAGACGGTATATGCACAAGAACACTTGAAGTAATGATGAATGAATATCAGTACGAGGAACAGTGTGTCTATGAATCTGTTTATTCCGCAATAAAATATATTTCGCAGAATAAAAAAGTTCTTTTTGTTATAAGCAGAATACATATGGCCCCTCTTTGTGTTCTTAAACTTATAAATATGATGTTTGACCGGGAAGACAATGTAAAATACATTTTTACATACGCTGAGAGCTTTCTGGTTAATGAGCTTTGTTCTAATGAGTGGAATCTGATTTTGCAAAAAGCAGAAGAACAAAAAATGTTTCTTATTGCAGATAATAAAGAAATTATTGCTACACAGGATTATCCAGATCAATTTTGTTTTGAAGAGAATGATATTGAGCAATATATTAAGCTGTTAAACAATATGGTGCATCTGTTTGCTTTTGAAGATGCAAAATATTATCTTGATATTATAATAAACTATTGCTACAGAGTAGATTCTAATGTGAGCGATGAAGATAAGTTTAAATTCTTAGAGCTCATGGGCATGGTCTATCTTGGGTTAGGAGATTATAAGGATGCCCTTTTACTCTGTGAGAAGATGGTTCCGCTTTTTTATAATCACAGTAATTTATACAGAGAATATATATATAATTATTTTTCTGCAAAAGCGCATCTTATTATGTCAGAAGCGAAGCTTACACACAAATTCTGCAAAAGTGCAAAAAAAATCGCTAAGAAAATGAGCGATGAGTACATGCTTATGAATACCGAAATTATTGAGACTATTGTAGAGTTTGGAAGTCTTAAGGAACTGTTCAGGTGTAATTATTCATACCAGATTAAGGAGAGTGTACTGGACCGTGCTAAAAAAATTGGACATGAAAACTTCCTTGCTTATATGTATGTTTTTGGATTTGAAAATGATCCAAATATTGTTCATGCTATAGGTAATGGACAAAGAGAGTCGGTATTTTTTACTAAAGGAATAGAGATTGCAAAGCGACTTGGCAACAAAAATCTTTTGCTTAATGCTTACATGAAGAATATAATTCTGTATTCAGACTGTGGATGCTACAGATATGTAAGACAGATGTATGAAAAGCGGGCAAAGTATATTGATAAGGACAAGCCTGTACGACTTGCTCATCTGTATGCAGGTTTTGGATATAATGAGATAGTATTGGAGGATTATGCAAAGGCAGATGAATATTTCCAGAAGTCTGTTCAAATACTGATTGAACACAAAGAGGCTGAGGATATAGCTGAAGTACTTTATAATATTTCCATAAATTACTATATGATGGGGCAATATTATAAGACAATAGATTGTATAGAGCTTATTCTGAAAACCATGAAGATTATTCATATTCAGGGGCTTAAGATTTGTAATACATCAAAGTTTTATGGGCTGCTTGCGCTTTCCTACTATAGGCTTGGACAGTATATCGAGTGTTATTACTGCATAGACAAGATGGAGATGATTCTGTCATATGTAATGAATAAGACCCAGGAAAGTGATCAGGAATTATGGATAGAAGATTTATTCCTTTATCATCTGTGTAAGGCTAATCTGTTTTGTTATGAGAATGATGAAGAAAATGCAAAAATGCATTTTGATATGGCATACAGATATATGCAGATAAATGATGGGAAAAAATATTATTCCCATTATGAGTATGCCTTTTTTAAGGCGGCCTTTTTAGAAAAATATGGTTTATGCGAACAGAGAGATACTGTACTAAAGGAAGAATATGATTACTGCGTGAATAATGATATGCCATATAAGGCGAAACAGCTTAAGGATCTGCTTGATAATAATGGTGATAAAAACCAGCCTTCATATGAGCTTCCTGATTTGCCGGTACAAAACATTCTTGATGTGGCCGAATATGTCGGGGCCAAAATAGAGCTTGAGAAAAGAAAAAAAGATATCGAGTTTATGACCATATGTCATAACATAATGGGTAACGAAGATTCTAATGTCTGCACAGTTGTAAAGCAGACTATGAATCTGATACGTAATTCTTTCAGCTTAGACCGTGTCATCTTTATTGAGAAAAAGGAGAAGAGGGCATCATCCACTTTCACAAGCGAGAATACAAATATTGACAGGAAGGATGTTAAACAAATCATAGAATTCTTTGAAGATTATAAATTAGAGTTTATGGTGAACCGCTTCGATAAGAATTTTCAGAGATTTAACAAAATAACTGAGAAAATTGGTGGAGATGAGGTTGCCACAATAATCGGAATACCTGTGTATGGAGAGGGTGTGCTCAAAAGAATTTTCATAGCAACAATCGACGCACACAAGAACTATACAGAGAATAGAAAGCTACTCGATTCAAGTAATCTCGAAGTCATAAAATGTGCAATAAGCCAGCTTGATGAGGAGATAGGCAGAATTAACAATAATCTTGTAATCAGAATCATGAATGCGAAGCTTGAGAAAGCAGCATATATCGACCAGCTCACCGGAATATATAATAGGATGGGATTTCAGAAGATTCTCGGTGAAGAGATTTCAGATACTGGCGTTGTCCTTTATATGGACTTAGATGATTTTAAAAAGTATAACGATACATATGGTCATAATATTGGGGACGAGATACTTAAGCTTTTTGCAGGAATAATCAAGGATAATGTTGGAAAGTTTGGGTATGCAGTAAGATATGGCGGAGACGAATTTGTTGTAATAATTCCTAAAGAAAATGAAGCTTTTGCAGAACAGCTTGCATTAAAGATTCAGCTTCAGCTTAAAGAGAATGCTTCATACAGCACTCACATTGAGGGACTTAAGTTTACAAGCTCTGTTGGAATTGCACAATATGACAGTGCGGCACCTGTCGATTTTGAGATAGCCTTAAAGAAGGCCGACAGGGCCTTGTATTACGTCAAGGATAGTCAGAAGGGTAACATTGCTATCTGGTCTAAAATAGAGGACAAAATCAATTAAGTTTATTTTTAAAACAGTAATTTAAGTAAATAATATGTGATACAGCAATCACAACACTACGAAGAGTCTTCGTTGCAAATGGTTCATTGCCAGACATTGCAGGAGGCTCTTTTTCTATTTCAAAAATAAACTTAAGCATGTTCTCAAGTTCATTGCAGAAAAAATTGTATGCGCGTTCTACTGAATACGTTGATTTCTGATATTCAAAAAGAGAAGCGACATTTTCCATAGACAGAGTCTGTTTTGCGATAACAATAAACATGGCATATGCAATCTGATCTGCACTATACTGCTTCTTGACCGGACGGTCTATGTAGCCTTTTTTCACGTAATTACTAAGCATTGACGGCGTAATGCAAATATCAAGTGGTTCTAAACATTCATTTATATATTTAATTACCTGCTCTAAATAAAGTCCGACGTTGGGAATCTCATTATATCTAGGTAATCTGAAGTTCTCAATAAAATTTTTATCCATTTTCATATTCTCCGTTCTGAGTGTTGGGACGGTTTGAATTTGGAATTTACTCCTCCCCGGATGGTGCCCCTTATATATATATTTGAAACA
>JAXJVZ010000009.1:0-7420 GCA_036308285.1 Agathobacter sp.
CTTTTCCACCTCTGTCACGGAAATACTCTGCCATTGTAAGACCTGTAAGAGCAACTCTCATACGTGCTCCTGGTGGCTCATTCATCTGACCGAAAACCATTGTTGTCTTATCAATAACTCCTGATTCCTTCATCTCGTAGTAAAGGTCGTTACCCTCACGAGTACGCTCTCCTACACCTGTAAATACGGAATATCCACCATGCTCAGTTGCAATGTTATGGATAAGCTCCTGAATTAATACTGTCTTACCTACACCGGCACCACCGAAAAGTCCAATCTTTCCACCCTTCTGATATGGGCAAAGAAGGTCAACTACCTTGATACCTGTCTCAAGCATTTCCTGGGATGTAGCCTGATCCTCATACTTTGGAGCAGCTCTGTGAATAGGCCATTTCTCCTCTGTATTTGGAGCCTCAACTTCATCAATAGGATTACCAAGAACATTGAACATTCTTCCAAGAGTATTCTCTCCAACTGGTACTGAAATAGGAGCTCCTGTTGCGATGGCATCCATTCCACGAACCAAACCATCAGTTGGTCCCATGGCGATACATCTTACCGTATCATCACCAAGATGCTGAGCAACCTCTACTACAAGCTCACCGCCATTCTTAAGCGGAATCTTTATAGCATCGTTGATCTCAGGCAAATTACCCTGTGTGAACTTAATATCAAGAACAGCACTGATAATCTGCGTGATTTTACCAACATTTTTATCTGCCATTTTCTTTTCTCCTTACATTTTTCTAATATTATCATGTCTCTACATACACATACTTACATGCATATATATTCACACACACATATTCACATGCATATATTTACATACACATACTTACATGCATATATATTCACACACATATTCACATGCACATATTTGCATACACACATTCACATGCACATATTCACATACGCATATTCACATGCGCACATTCACATACACATATTCGCATGCACATATTCACATACTTCCGTATGCACAAAACCCACATTATTAACCTACAATTTAACTCTCCTAACAAGCGCCATCCCCATCCCTGAGTAGCCGCCAGAACATGTAGGCCGGCTTATGTATATGATAATTTTATTTTATGCAAATCGACAGTGCCATGGTCCCATTACCTATAGTAACTAAACACCATACACATCGCCACAACCTATCCGTACTAAAATCATGGCATCAGACTCGATTTGAATAAAATAAAATTCATCATATGCATAAGCCGCACCCAGAAAACCTAAATGCGGCTACTCAGCCAAGTCTAAATGCGGCTACTCAGCCAAAAAACCTGCTAAGAAATAGCATTTGCACCTGCAATAATTTCTGTAAGTTCCTGTGTAATTGAGCCCTGACGTGCTCTGTTATATTTAAGTGTCAGATCACTGATCATCTCTTCTGCATTACTTGTTGCCGAATCCATGGCCTGCATTCGTGCACCATTCTCACTCGCATGAGATTCAACTAATGCTCCGTAGAACAGACTAGTCACATACTTAGGAATAATCATGTCAAGAGCCTCTTCTTCGTTTGGCTCATAATTCATCAATACTGATGCATCATCACTGTCATCTTCTTCCTCATCATCAATCTCAACTGGAAGTAATTTGATAAGCTGTGCCTCCTGAGTAACTGTGTTCTTAAAATGAGTGTAGGCAAGATAGATTTCTCCAACTTCTCCATTGCTGAATGATTCGAGAACTTTATTACAAAGCTCTGCCGCATCAGAATATGTTGGATTTTCCATAACCTCCGGCGCACTCTCTACGATATTGTAGCCCTTGCTGGCAAGTAATTCTTGACCCTTGCCACCAACTGCATAAATATCAAGCTCATCCTTATTAAAATCTCCATTTGTAATAAGCTTTACAACATTAGTGTTGTATCCACCGGCTAATCCACGATTAGAAGTTAATACTACAACTGCTTTTCTGTCAGAATCGCCTGGTGTGAGGTAAGGGTGGATGATATTACCACTCTTTGCCAGAATTGAGCTTACTGTCTTATACATATATCTGAAATAAGGATCTGTCTGTTCTGCTCTTGTCTTTGCTTTCTGCAGTTTAACTGTAGAAACAAGCTTCATAGCTTTGGTGATCTGCTGAGTACTTGAAATACTACTTTTTCTACGCTTAATGTCTCTCATTGAAGCCATTATAAATCACCTGCTTTCCTGTTTTTACTTATCCTGATAAAAATGCTCTAACTTAAACATCTTTTTTACTTAAATAATTCTCTTACCTGAATGATTTTCTTATTTAAACGATGCCTTACATTCTTCGATAGCCTTGATAAGCTTAGCCTCTGTCTCTTCGTCAATAACCTTATTTGTCTTGATTGACTCTGGTATCTCAGGATACTTTGTGTCTACAAACTCGAAAAGCTCTGACTCGAAACGAAGTATATCATCAACAGGAATATCAAGCAGATATTTGTTTGTTGCTGCGTAGATTATGATAATCTGCTTCTCTACCGGCATTGGCTGGTACTGTGGCTGCTTAAGGATTTCCTTAATACGTGCACCCTGAGCTAACTGCTCCGCTGTTGTAGCATCAAGCTCTGAACCAAACTGTGCGAATGCTGCAAGCTCTCTGTACTGTGCGAGCTCAACTCGAATAGGAGCAGCAATCTTCTTCATAGCCTTAATCTGTGCAGAACCTCCAACTCGTGATACCGAA
This sequence comes from Agathobacter sp., assembly GCA_036308285.1. Lineage (GTDB taxonomy): Bacteria > Bacillota > Clostridia > Lachnospirales > Lachnospiraceae > Roseburia. The sequence goes on from JAXJVZ010000009.1 coordinate 2,677, forward strand.
AGTCCGGCATTTACGGCTGGCCTGAATCCCGCGTTAAACATCTCTGTCTCAAGATAAATCTGACCGTCTGTAATAGAAATTACATTGGTTGGAATATATGCTGAAACATCGCCTGCCTGTGTTTCGATAATTGGAAGAGCAGTAAGTGAGCCTCCTCCTAACTTATCTGAAAGACGAGCGGCACGCTCTAAAAGTCTTGAATGTAAATAGAATACATCTCCAGGGTATGCCTCACGTCCTGGTGCTCTCTTAAGAAGAAGTGATAATGTACGGTATGCTGCTGCATGCTTTGATAAATCATCGTATACAACAAGTACATCCTCTCCGTTCTCCATCCACTCCTCACCGATAGCACATCCGGAATATGGTGCTATATACTGAAGTGGTGCCAGCTCTGATGCTGTTGCAGCTACTACTGTTGTGTAGCTCATTGCACCATATGACTCCAACTCGTTAACAAGTGCTGCTACTGTTGAAGCCTTCTGACCGATAGCAACGTAAATACATTTTACGCCCTGGCCCTTCTGGTTAATAATTGTATCGATTGCGATAGCTGTCTTACCTGTCTGACGATCTCCGATAATAAGCTCACGCTGTCCACGTCCGATTGGAACCATGGAATCGATAGCCTTGATACCTGTCTGTAATGGGGTATCTACTGATTTTCTTGAAATTACACCTGATGCAACTCTCTCAATCTGACGGTACTTGTCAGTGTCAATTGGTCCCTTTCCGTCGATTGGCTGACCTAATGCATTAACAACACGTCCTAACATTGCATCTCCAACAGGAACCTCAACTACTCGTCCTGTTGTCTTAACGGTATCTCCCTCGTTGATATTTTTCTGTGAGCCGAGAAGTACGGCACCTACATTATCCTCTTCAAGGTTTAATACCATTCCATAAACTTCTCCAGGGAACTCCAGAAGTTCTCCCTGCATTGCGTTCTCCAAACCGTGAATACGTGCAATACCGTCGGCAACCTGAATAACAGTTCCAACGTCTGCAACTTCAAGCTCGGAAGCGTATCTTTTAATCTGCTCCTTGATTACTGAGCTGATTTCTTCTGGTCTTAAATTCATGGAGCGCTTTCACCTACTTTCATGTTATTTAAATTGTCATATTCGATAATTCGCGAGTGAGATTATACAGTTTATTCTGAATACTTGAATCTACCACTCTGTCTCCGATGCGAATCTTCATACCGCCGATAAGTGCGGCGTCAACGTCATAGTGCATCTCAAATTCCACATATTTTGTAGTCTCGAGAAGTCTCTTAAGAACTGCCTGCTTCTGGCTGTCGTTTAGTTCGATAGCTGAGGTCACATATGCAGTTCCGATATTTTTGTATTCCTTAACCTGATTGATAAAATACAAAAATACATCATTCAACTCATTGTAATGGTCCTTCTCGACCACCATTCTCATAAGACCTACCAGTTCTTTTGATACTTTTCCTGTGAAAATATCTTCGATGACTTTGATTTTTTCTTCTTTTACAATCTTCGGATGATTCATAAGTTTGGTCAGGTCCTCATTGGAAACTATAGCTGCCGAAACAGCCTTGACCTCTTCTAACATTGAATCCAACTGGTTGTTCTCGAGGGCCACCTCAAACAATGCATCACCGTATGTCTTAGATACTAGCTTTGCCATGTTGACTCTCCCATCTCTTTAAGTGTTTCCTCAACCAATGTATCCTGAATATCTGTATTAATTGAAGCTGCCACAACCTTCTGTGCCATTAATGCAGCAATCTGAATCATCTCCTGCTTAACATCATCCATGGCATGCTTCTTCTCAAGTTCGGCTTCTTCCTGCGCTCTCTTAATGATGCGTGCTGCTTCCTGCTTAGCCTCATCAATAATCTTGCTTTCATTCTGTAAAGCCTTATGTCTGGCCTCTGATAAAATTACCTCAGCCTCTTTATCAATGTCCTTGAGCTTACTCTCGTATTCAGCCTTTAAAGCCTTTGCACTTTCCTTCTCCTCTTTTGCTGCATCGATATCATTCTTGATGCGCTCCTGTCTTTCTGCAAGTAACTTTCTTGCAGGATTGAATAACAGGTATGACATAAAATAGAAAAGTACGAATACAGCTACAGCAAGAAGTGCTGTATCGAAGAGCAGCTGGGCATCAAGATTAAATAAAAATGAACTTCCTTCTGCTAACAGCATTTAACTCTCCTTTCCGTCAAACTTTTCTCCTTTATTATCCAAGTGGATGAACGAAAAGTAAAAGTAATGCTACTACTAATCCGTAAAGACCTGTTGTCTCTGCTACGGCCTGACCAAGTAACATTGTTGACATAATCTTTCCCTGTGCTCCCGGGTTACGTCCTACTGCTGAAGCTCCGTGTCCTGCTGCGATACCCTGTCCTACACCAGGTCCGATACCTGCGATAACTGCTAACCCTGCACCAATTGCTGAACATGCTCTGATTAAATCCTGTCCACTAATATTCATAATATAGATCCTCCTGATTTTTCAAAAAATAAATCTTATTCTTCTGTTTCACATGCCTGTGTAACATAAGTCATTGTTAACATACAGAATACGTATGTCTGAATCGCTCCTGAGAACAAATCAAAGTAAACATGGAGCGCTGCTGGCCATCCTATGGCTATTATTCTAAGTAAGCCATATACCAATGCCATGATTACAGTTCCCGAAAGTACATTTGCGAACAAACGCAATGACAAGGAAATCGGTACTGCTATCTCACTGATAATATTGATTGGCGCCCAGATTGGAAGCCATGGTGGCAGTGGTGAACACATGCCGACCCAAATGTCTTTTGCGCTGTGATGCTTAGCTTTATTGTATCTGATCATGCAGAATGTAATTAACGCAAGCGCAAGTGTTGTTCCATAGTCTGCTGTCGGTGGTCTGAGTCCAAACAGACCAGAGATGTTACTAATCAGTATAAAAATGAAAATTGTACTGATGTAGTTTACAAACTTCGGAGCCCATTTTCCCATTGTGCCTTCGACCATCTTGTCTAACATTTCAACAATAAGCTCTATTATATTCTGAAAGCCATCTGGCACTTCAGTCGCTTTTTTTAGCTTTTTGTTGGCAATGACTGCAAAGATAAGCATTATAGCCATTACTATTAAAATGCATGCGTGGGATGTTGTAATCCACACCTCCTGCCCGAAGACATTTAAGGAAAAAATACCATGAATCATAAAATCAATATTGTCTGCATTACCTGCAAGTAAAATTGCCTGATCCACATTATCACCTCCTTATTAAATTCTACTATTTCTCCGCCGAAAGATGCATCACTTCTTTCCAGCAATTTGTTTTGCTACTCTCTGTAAGAGTGGTTGCGCATAAGCTGATATCTTAAGCCCCAATACCCCAATGAGTGCTGTGAACAAATTTCCAAATTTAAAATAGCCCAATATCATAAACAGAGCCACCACCACCAGGTACCGAAGCACCGACTTGATGATGAGTCTGCGATTGGCATTCTTGCCACCGTCTATCGTGACGGAATCATAAATTACCATTGCAAGGTTAATTGCCATTCCCACTGCAATAGCTACCCCATACCATAAACCTATGGTATATCTGACTTTATCGTCTACAAACCACATACCGGTCAGTTGTATTATTATCCCATAAATAATAATTCCAAAAACCAGTCCCGGTAGAGCCTCGTTTATTCTTCTAAGCATTACTTATCTGCCTTTCCGGTTTGTTTTCTCTTCTTCTCAATTTCCTTGTATATATCCCCATGGCCACTGTTCTTTTCAGCTTCTTTTATAAGCTTTCGTGCCATCCTGTATACATTGTTTATTCCAGCTAATGCCCCGACAAAAAATAGTGGGACTGCAAGCCAGGTAATTCCAGTTTTCTGCCCTATCCAGGCACCTGCCATAGTACATATTATAATTGGAACTATCATATTAATTCCAAACTGTAATACCATTATTAAGGCATTGATTACTTCTGTCTTTTCATTTTTTTTCATATCATTTTTATTATATCATTTTACCTATTTTTGTCTAGGATAAAGAGTCTCTTACAAGACTTTCCAATATACTAAAAAAGGAAAAAGCATAGCCTTTCCCTTTAATAAATTATCCTATAATTCAAATTCTACTTTTCTTTCTGTATGCTCATAACGGCGCACTACTACCCCTGCAGATTTAAGCATCTTCTTTGATGCAATCACACTCATAGTATGCTCATACTTGTCGCTATCATACACAACCTCTCTTATTCCAGACTGAATAATTGCCTTGGCACATTCATTACATGGAAAAAGTGTTACGTAGAGCGTTGAACCCTCAAGACTTCCGCCTCTGTAATTTAATATGGCATTAAGCTCACTGTGAGTAGAGTAGAAATATTTATTATCCTCTCCCTCTCTCTCCCATGTAAACTCATCGTCTGAACAGCCTAAAGGAAAACCATTATATCCCACTGACAAAATCTTATGCCCCGGACTTACAATGCATGCACCCACCTGAGTATTAGGATCCTTTGAACGCATGCCTGAAAGCATTGCAATTCCCATAAAATATTCATCCCAACTAATATAGTTCTGTCTCTTGGATGTCATCGCTTTCGTCTTCCTCCCAGTCATTTAGTATCTTTACTAATTTTTTAATCGATGTTCTAAGGCTTTCATAGCATAAGCCATAATTTGCAAGGTTTCCTCCGTATGGATCTAAGACTTCAAGCTCCTCGCCTACTAATGCAGCAAGTACCCATACCTGATTCTCATCTA
>JAXJVZ010000010.1:0-8031 GCA_036308285.1 Agathobacter sp.
GTTATGGCTGATGTAAAGATGGCAGAGAAGAAGTTACAGGAGTGTGATGCTGATATCGCAAGAAAGCAGAAAGCAGCAGAGAACGCACTTAAGGCAGGTAATGAAGCAGATGCCCGTACACTTCTTGCAGCAAAGCAGACAATGGAAGTAACTCGTGAGAGCTTACTTCAGAACTTAGCTGTAGCTCAGAAGAATGCAGACATGATGCAGGAAGGTTACAACAGACTTGTTCGTAACATTGAAGAGCTTGAGTCAAGAAAAGATGCAGCAAAGGCTAAGATTGCCATGGCAAAGGCTCAGGAGCGTATCAATAAGACAGCAGCAAAAGCTAACAGCACAATCAACATGGATTCATTCAGCAGATACGAGGAGAAGGCTGAGAGAATGCTTGCTGAAGCTAATGCAAACGCAGAGCTCGATTCAACAGCAATCTCAACAGAGAGTCTTACAGACAAATATGCAAGTAGTGCGGATTCTGCATCAGTTGATGATGAATTAGCTGCATTAAAAGCAAAGCTTGGAATGTAATTTCAGGTAAGAATAGTTATAAAAATGTGCAGATGTGCCCAGTCAGATGGGTACATCTGTTTTGTGATATAAAAGGGAGGTAAATATTCAGAAGCCTTTAGAGTAAGATGAATATATTAGAAGGGTTCTGGTAATTTACAAAGGAAGATACATGAGCAAACTTAATTTAGAACAGTTTATAAAATTATCAGATGATGTATGTAACGATATATCAAGAGCAAATGTGGCAAATGTAGCTGCAGAGAGAGAAACATTAAAAGAGACTTTTCACTATGAATTATTAAAGTTCGCTATTTTTCTTGCAGATGCAGATGAGGAAATAGACGACAATGAGATTGGAATAATACGCACAAATCTTGATGATAAGATTACCATTGAAAGATTAGAGGCTATCAAGAAGTGCGAGAGAATAGATGACAGATTTTCAACACAGGTTCCTTCATGCTTAAAGTACGCAGTATTGGCGGATGCCGGACGTAAGCTGAATCCTGACCCATACAAGGGACAGAAGGCAATGATAATCTATGATACATTCAGACTTTTTGGTCAGACAATGTTATCTACCCGTGAGCAGGAAGTAAGTGATGTTACGGTTTTAAGATTTACTTTATACATGGAAAGACTTGAGAAATTTATCAAGGAATTAGCTGTGTGGTATGCAGGTGAGCAGAAGATAAATCATGCAATTGAGCCGATTGCCTGTGATAATGAAACTGAGGAAGAAAAGGCTGCAAAGCTTGAAGAGCTTATGGAGGATTTGAATTCTCTTACCGGTCTTACAGCAGTTAAAAGTCAGGTAAACAGTCTTATTAATCTTATCCGTGTACAGAAGATGAGAGAAGAAAAGGGTATGAAGACATCAGATGTTTCAAAGCACATGGTGTTTATGGGTAATCCTGGTACTGGTAAGACAACTGTAGCAAGAAAGCTTGCAGAGATTTATAAATATATTGGTGTAGTTAAGACTGGCCAGTTAGTAGAAGTAGACCGTTCGGGCTTGGTAAGAGGATATGTTGGACAGACTGCAACGAGAGTTCAGGAAGTTGTAGAAGAAGCGCTTGGTGGAATCTTGTTTGTGGATGAGGCCTATACACTTACTGTTGGAAAAGGTGAAGGAGATTTCGGACAGGAAGCAGTTGATACATTACTTAAGGCAATGGAGGATCACAGACAGGATCTTATTGTAATAGTTGCGGGATATTCAGATTTGATGGATCAGTTTCTGGAGTCAAATCCAGGGCTTAGATCAAGATTTAGTAATTTTATTCTCTTTGAGGATTACACAGCGGAAGAGATGATGGAAATTTTTAAAAATAATTTGAAATCCCAGGATTACAAATTATCCAAAGAGGCAGAGAAAAAAGCTGCTAAGATGATGAAAGAACGAGTTGAGAATAAACCGGACAACTTTGCAAATGCAAGAGATGTGCGTAATTTTATGGAGCATGCTATTTCTAATCAGGCAACACGAATTGTATCGTTAGAGGGAGACGACCAGAGCAAGGAAGTGCTTGCAACGATAGAAGCGTGTGATTTACAGGATTTTGAGTAAATTGAGGAGATAATATGACAGCTATATTTTTTCTGATTTTTGTTATTTTGTTATTAAAAAATCCCGAAGATAGAAGAAAAAGTGATTTAAATAAATATTTAATTATAGGAAGTATTTTCTTAGGATTTATAGGTTCAATTATTAATAACGGTTCAATAGCGGGACTTGCAATTTTTGCAATAATTGCATATCTTATAAGTCTTTTGTTGAAGAAGAATAAATACAATCAGAAATCTAAAGAGTATGGATTTGTAGATTCTAAATTCAGGGAAGATACTGAAAAATATAAAGAATATAGATCATATGAACAGAATGCTTCTCAGCAGAGTACTTCACAGCAGAATAATCCACAGGATGAGTCAATCTGGCAGAAATCAACACAGCAGCAGAGGAATCCTTATTACAGTGGAGATGCTGTATACGGGGCTACTTCGCTTCCGGCATCTGCTGTTAAGAGAAGAAAAATTGTAGCAAAATTCAATGAGAAGTATGAGCTTTGTCTAACAGATGCACAGATTCAGAGTATTGTTAATTCCTCTTACATGTCGCAGACCTGGAGACGTGAGGTGGAGGCAATGGACAGAAAATATGAGAGTATGTATGAATGGTTCCAGGGACCGACGGGCTGGCTTCGAGTTTATCTCTATGTATTTAAGGTTCAGGATATAAGTTCTGATATACAGCTTCAGGAGAATATCGTGGCTCATTCGTTTGATGAGATTTTTAATTATGCTGACGAATGTGAGACTTTTACAATACATGACACAATTGAAAGAATAAATAATCATTTTATGACTACTTTTGATGATGCTACTTTTGCAGCTGCATACAGATTCCTTGCGATGAAGGGAAGAAAACATATAATTAAAACTCATAGAGTAGTTAGAACTGAAATAACAGAAAATGAGAATTTAGCAGACGATTTAGAAGAAAAATATTATAAAATGGGACAATAATTATAGGAGACAATTTATATGGAGAGGAAGATTTTACTAAATAGAAAGTATATTAATATACCAGTCAAATGGGGGAAAGATGAAAGTATTGTAGAGTTTTTCATCGAGGGCGAGAAATTTACAGAGTTAAATATTCCTATTGATAAAAGCCAGGAGAGTGCATATGAATGTGATTTTTATGCACAGATTCCATTTGAAAAGTTTAAGAATAAGGAATTAATAATTAAAGGAGATTTGTCAGAATCGTTTTTAGAGGCTGTGTATTGCACGGATGAGAAGGTGGAAGTTGATTCAAAAAGACCTAAGATTCACTTTACAACAGGAACAGGCTGGACAAATGATCCTAATGGACTTGTGTACAAGGATGGAGTTTATCATCTGTATTTCCAGTATAATCCGGTTAATACCATATGGAATAATATGAGCTGGGGGCACGCAGTAAGTAAGGATTTACTACATTGGGAGCAGAAGGATATTGTAATGCTTCCGGATGAGGACGGTGATATGTTCTCGGGAAGCGCAATTGTAAATGATAGAAAAATGCTTGGTCTCTCCGAGGATGCGCTTGTATTTTTCTATACTGCGGCAGAAGTAAAGGAATGGAGCAAAGGCAAGCAGTATACACAGAAAATTGCATATAGTACAGATGGTGGAGAGAGCCTGGTCAAGATTAAAAAGCCATGTGTTCCTACCATAAAATTCGATAACAGGGATCCAAAAGTATTCTGGCATGAAGAATCAAATGCATATGTAATGGTGCTCTGGATTGAAGAGCAGGATTTTGCAGTGCTTCGTTCAACTGATTTGGAGAATTGGGAAGAAACCGATAGATTCCACCTTGATGGAGGCTGGGAGTGCCCGGATTTGTTCGAGCTTAAGGCCCCGGATGGAAGCAGTAAGTGGTTCTTCTGGTGTGCACAGGGATATTATTTTACCGGAGAGTTTGACGGTTATAAGTTTAAATCAGATGGAACAAAGAGGCCAGCGTATGTGAATGAAATTCCATATGCTGCGCAGACTTATTCAAATACAGGAGACAGACGCATAAGTATTCCATGGATAAGATACGAGAATGATGGCAGATTTTTCACGGGAGCATGTGGTATCCCGGTTGAGTTTAGCTGTGATGCAAACTATAATCTGATACAGAAACCAGTAAAAGAGCTTATGGAAAGTGCTGTGTTAATTGATTCGCATAAAGGGGAATGCCTGGTTTCAGATAATGCTCTTGTAGTTGAAATGTCAGGAAGTAATGCGGCAGGGGATACAGTAAGCTGGAAGATAAATGGCACTGACGTAGCATATTTTACTAAAGAGGGAATTTTTAAAGTAGGACAAGAGCAGTATTCTGTTTTGACAGGATGCGATAACTTTAAAATGATAATTGATGATAGAATTCTTGAGGTATTTTTCAATGACGGACAGATGCTGGGCACATTTGATCTTAAGAATAAAGAGGTCTCATTTGATGTGGAAAATCAAATCTGGGATGAAATTAAAATATATGAGATAAGGTAACTTTTCAGAACTCCTTAGAATAAGATAAACGGATACGTCATGCTTGCATGTAAGTAGCAGTTTATCTTAATTCCAAGCTGGCTCGAATAGTTACAAATATAATAGGATATGAGAGAGGCAATTTAGGAATGGCAACACTTAAAGATGTAGCGAAGGAAGCCGGACTTACAGTTACAACGGTTTCTCGAGTACTTAATAACAGAGGATATATAAGCGAGGACGCAAGAAACAGAGTGTCGGAGGCTATGAAGAAATTAAATTACAGACCCAATGAGGTTGCGAGATCGCTTCATAACAAGAAGACAAATACAATAGGACTTATAGTTCCTCATATCAGGCATCCATATTTCGCGGAGATGATTAGTAATATTGAGAATGAAGCTTATAAGAAGGGATATAAGATTCTTCTTTGTAACTCGCAGAGTACAAAGGAGCGAGTTAGTGAATATATCGATATTTGTACAAGCAACAGGGTTGCAGGAATAATTCTTTGTAGTGGCGTTGTATCGGTATCTACTTTTGAAGATTTAGATGTTCCTGTTATTACAATGGAAAGATATCTTGACGATGGTACTGCTTCAGTCGAGTGTGATAACGAGGCAGGAGGAAGACTTGCGGCACAGACACTTATTGATGCTGGCTGTAAGAAGCTTCTTTTTATCGGTGGTCCGATAGGCAGCCATATGCCTGCAGATAAGAGAAGAGATGGCTTTAAGTCAGTTTGTGATGAAACCGGAGTAGAAATAGTTGAGGCGGAGACAGAGAGCTTGTCTTATGTTGATATAACTTACTCAGAATTTCTTGAGAAGGTGTTCATTGAGCATCCGGATATTGATGGACTTTTTGCAAGCAGTGATGTTATTGCAGCGCAGGCACTTCAGGTGTGCAGAAAGATTGGTATTTCGGTGCCTGACCAGCTTAAGATCGTTGGTTTTGATGATGTTATCATTGCAACAGTAACTACACCACAGCTTACGACAATTCACCAGCCGGTAAAGGAAATGGCGAGAAAGGCCATTGAGCTATTGCATGATGCTGCTAATGGAAAGGAAGTTGACAAGCAGGTTGTGTTACCAGTTTCATTGGTTAAAAGAGAGACTGTATAGTCTCTTCTTTTTATGCTTGATGACACAAATCAGGAGAAAAGACTCATGAATGAATTAAGAATAGGAATATGTGATGATGAAGTAGAGTATCAGAAAATATTGCATAATATATGTGAAGAATATTTTGATAGATCTGAAATGAAACATTTATACACATTCTTTAATAATGGTGAGGAAGTTATAAAATTTTGCGAAGATAAAAGTAAGCAAATCGATCTGCTATTTTTGGATGTGGAGATGGGTGGTATAGATGGAATTACTCTCAAAGATATATTATTACAAAGTGATAATATTCAAAAAATTGTTTTTGTAACAAGCCATAAAGAAGCTGTATATGATGCTTTTAGTAAAAAAACTATGGGTTTTATTGAAAAACCAATACTAAAAGAAAGAGTATTTAAAGTCTTGTCTTCATCTATAGATGAAATTAATAGTAATATAAAGTTAGAGTTTACTGATTCAAATGGGGATTATGTTTTAGTAGAATTAGAAAATATTATATATTTTAAGGCCGATGGTAGTTATACATATATGTATATAAATAAGTCGAATGGAGCTGATAGAGAATATCACATTATCTCTAAAAAGTTAGGGGAAATAGAAAAAATGCTTGAGGGGACACCTATAATACGAGTTCATAAATCATATATGATAAATCTCGAATATATTAGAAAGATTACAGATATGATTGAGATTAATAATATCAATGAGAAAATCCCGATAGGCAGAGCCTATTCAAAAATAGTAAAAAAAAGATACTATTGTTACACAAAACGAAGGATATTAAATAGAATATGATATGCGAAGGATTGTTGCTTTTACTATATTTAGCGACAGAAATATTAAATTATACATTAGGATATAAAATTGTTTTTAAGAAGAAATTTACACATAATAAACTTAAATGGTTTGCTATAATTGGTTTGATTTTGCTTTTACATTTTATAGTTTGGAATATTTGGGGAGATGAAAGTGCTAGAGGAATAAGTCTGTTTTCTATGCTATTAATCCCATTGTTTCTTTTGCAGGAATTTAAGTGGAGAACAGTATTTTTATATCCATTTGTATCTATGGGAACATCGGCTATTCATATATCATTTACTTTTTTCTTAGCGATATTATTGGATATACCTGAATATGAAATTGTTGATGGCAAGATTATGGTGTTAATATGCCAATGTATTCCAATTGTATTTTTTCTAATAGTATTAATTTGGCAAAAAAAATTACAAAAAGATAAAGAGATAATACAGATTACCAATAGTCAATACATAGTTTTATTTGTACTGGTTTTTTGTATGTTCTTTTTACTTTCACCTATACAAATCATGTCAGAATATATAGATAAGAAATATATTAATGAAATAGGTTTATCTGCATCCTTATCTTGTATCTTGTTGTTGACAGTAGTAATATGGCAGATTTATTCAAATAATAGAGAATATAGGTTAAGAGAGCAGAAGGTGCTAATTGAAAAACAAATGGAATTACAGAAACAGTATTACATTAAATTAATAAAACAGGATAAAGAGATACGTAGATTTAGGCATGATTTTAATGCACACATGAATGTGTTAAAGCAATATAGTCAGGAATTATCTTGCGAAAAGATGAAGGAATACTTAGATTCCATTGTAATGGAATCGTCAGTTGAACACATCAATACATATACTGGAAACATTGAGGTTGATTCAATAATAAATTCAATGGCAGATGATATAAAAGGTGCTGGAATTGATTTCAGAGTAAATGGCTGCATATCACAAAACACAAATATTTTGGCACATGACTTATGTTCATTGGTATATAATTTATTAAAAAATGCTGTAGAGGCATGTAAAAAAATTGAAGATAGGGATAAGCGTCTAATATTTTTAGAAGTTGGTATATATAATGATTCTTTGTTTTTGAGAATAAAGAATACGGTACATGAGGATATCGAAACAAATAACTATGAAATTGAAACAACAAAGACTGATATATTAAATCATGGATTCGGGACAAAAATTGTAAAGGACATAGTTAAAAAATATGATGGATTTTTGGAGTCAAGTTGTAATCAAAAGTGGTTTAAAGTAGAAATAAATATTTGAAGTATAAAAGAGTGTCTAGCAGTTTTGCATAGATGCTCTTTTGATTTTTATGGGGAAAATATGTCGTTCATGACGGAAAAATGTCGTTTATGAGTTTGTTGTTGCAAGTAGGAATAGTGATATATATAATTGAGGCGAATATAAGAGAGGAGAGTGAGAGAATGTTGGCAAGTGCTTATTGGGAGTGGATACGAAAATTTTTGGGATAAATGAACAGGTATTTAAAAAAGCAAGGGTATGTATTTTTTTGTGCACTTTTATTCCTTATCGGATTATCA
>JAXJVZ010000011.1:0-3673 GCA_036308285.1 Agathobacter sp.
AGTGAGATACTGGGACATTCTGATGTGCAGGTTACTCTTAACAGATATGTACATCCAAGTATGGAAGTTAAACGAGCCCATATGAATACCCTGGCTAATGTATATCAGAATATGCTCGATTAAAAAAAGTTCGTAGATTTTCCCAATCTACGAACTTTTTTGTATGTCCCCACCATTATCCACATTATACTTAAGTGACTCAAGCATACTATCAATTTCATTAATAAAAAAGTCAATCTCATTTCCCCAAAAATTATTAACAAGTGCTAATATTGAAAATTTCTAACAAATACTCTCATAAAGTATTCTGGAGTATATGCATATGCTTCTTTGAAAATATACTTCTCCAACTTTTCCATAAATGGCAGCTTATATTTTTCACCAGCAAGTATACACTCGTGAATTTTCCTTACCATATTACCATTTTTTTCTTTACTGACAACAAGAATATATGTAACATGTTGCTTTGCAAACTCAATTGGATTATCAAAATCAAAAAAGTCTTCATCTATTTCTAATTTCATCTCATACAAAATATCCAATAACCAATGCCAGTTCTGATATGCTTTTTTAGTTACACTATCCTTTGCTCTATTTACATCTTGGTCTTTAAATTCAACAAAAAACCATTCACCGCTTCTATTTATCAAAAATGCATCTGCGGATGCAATAGAATCTTCGGTCTTTTGGGATTCTGGAAATTTAATTAATCTATAAGCTTTTTGTGCTATTGCATCCATATCAATGACATTTAATTCTTGTCCTGCAAAATCATACAGATACGAAATATGTTGCAAATCCGATTTATTTATAGATGTATCATGCAAATTTGATTCTATACAAAGTTTAAAATCATACTTCATTAAGTACTTTTCTAATAAATCTTTTATCTTATCGTAATTAGTCATTCTCTGAATACAATTCCTCCCTCAATACATCCAAACTTAATGAAGGCTCCACCATCTCCTTATAAATCTCCCCCGTACTCTCAGTCACATCTAAAAATTTTGTTCCACTATTATAATGCTTAGCAAGATAATAATGCCCCTTATCACTTATCCCATACTTCTTACTGTATAATTCTAATGCTTCCATAAAATGTGAACTATGCGTAGTTACAACAATGCTAAAGTCAAATTCTTTCTGTAAACACACTATTATTTCAGCATATTTCATTTGCCATTCTGGGTGTAGATGTATCTCTGGTTCATCTAAAACTATAACATCCTTCTCCTTCAACTCTCCATTCAGTAAAAGTTGCTTTAAAATAACAAATGACTTTAATCCTGCGGATATTGAATTTAAATTTAAAGGCAAATTATTATTTTCTACTGTTCTATACATGTAATGTCTCTGCTTTATTACATCACCTGGGGCAACTTCATTAATCAAATTCATAATTTTTGTTAATCTATTATTAACTAACAATTGTTTCAAAGAAACTTCCTCTATATCTTCTTTTGAATTAATCGTAAGTTTCTTGCATATATTTCGTCTATTCATACTTAAATTTGAAAATGGAAGCCCAAATAAATCCTCTTGTTGATTCAATTCGTCAAGTATAAATGGGTCATCTATATATATTGAAGAATTAACTAACCTAATTCCTCTCTTATTACTAATACATTGATTATTTGCAAATTCCAAATTAATCTCTGCATCTTTAACAAACAATGAAATCTCTGTATTATCACCTGAAAACACCGAATTAATATTCCCATTAAATATCTCATTAAAATAATTCGTGTAGATATTTTGGCTTAATTGTTCTTCTGAAATATTTTGTATTTGTTTTACTTGTTCAATTAATTCCTCAACTAGTTCAATCAATTCATACTCTTTTTCAACTTCCAAATAATGTTTACAGAACTCAACAAATAGTTTATTCGCATTCTCTTCTTTTTCATCAATTGTTCTGACTGCAATTTGACGAACAAGGTTTCTTGGAAAATGTCTACTACCAAATTCCTTTCTATATATATCTGATTGTCTCAGTATATTATCTATCCTTTCTACCAACAAATTAATTCGAGCATTTTCCATTTTATTCTCAATATTAACTGTTGAATTAAAAAGTGCATCTAAAGTCTTTCCTATTGTACTTTTTCCTGTATTATTATCCCCGGCTATAACAGTAATCCCATCAATACATATATTTGCATCAATAATTTTTGCCAGATTCTTTATTTTTAATCGCATTTATTCTCCTTATTTTACAATACAGTTCTAGTATTAATTTTATAGTCTTTTAAAGCTATTACTTTTTTAGAATTATTATACTTCTTGGATATAATTATATCAACAATATTTGTGATTACAACTTTCATTGTGTTATACACGCTCAAAAAAGAGAAGCCTGCACGGCTCCCCTTCTAGTATGTCACCCTATTATCCACAGTATCCTTAAGTGCCTCAAGCATACTGTCAATTTTATCAGTATCAATATCGTCCACTGTACTCTCAAGCTTTATCTGATACTCCACCAGCTCCGACAACTGTGTAAGCAAATGCTCATTATCACGACAAAGCTCATGCAGATACGCTGTCGACGGCTTATTGATGTAGTCATAGCTCTCAATAAATGCCGTTGCCGACTTGATATTACTATACACCTGCTGGCTTATAAGCTCATAGGTCTCGCATAGCTTATCATCAGGTGGGAGCTTCTCGAAGGTTTCCCTCCTTAAATTGATGCTCTCCTGGGCTCTCTTTAATGCTGCAACCTCTGAAGGGAAGAGCTTTCTTCTGTCTGCAATCTTATTCTTGTTTTTCTTCTGACCGCCAAGCAGGAGCATATAGTTAAGAATTACTGCTATGACGAGCCATACCAGCAGGCATAATGCCATGGCTGGCAGGCTGCTATTCAAAAGCAGGATGATAATGCCAAGACATATAACGGCTATTAAATTTACAAGTATTAAATCTCTAATCTTATATCTGTTCATAATTTTATAACTGTGAATTGAAAAGTGTCTTGATCTGATAAATTACATCATCACTATCTGCATTAATAGATGCAGCTTCGTTTACATTAGACACCTCTTTCATCTGTTCTGTGTCAGCACTATCTGTATAAGCGATTGTATATACCGGAATCTCGCTGTCCTTAAGAGCTGTCTTTATTGTATTTAATGTGTAATCTCCGTTCGCCTGTCCGTCACTTAAGAGGAATATCATCTTCTTGGCATCCTGATGATCAGCTGCTGCTTCCTCAACCATGTTCATTGCTACTGTAAGTGCCTCATATGTAGATGTACTTCCATTTGCAATAAGGTTATTTACTGCACCCTGGAAATATGCTTTCTGATTCATATCGAACTCTGCTATTGGAAGCTCGATTGTTACATCCATTGAATAACTTACAAGTCCTACATAGTTATTAGCGTTGATGTAGTTGATACCATTTGAAAGGGATTCCTTAAGTGCTGCAATTGCCTGTCCATTCATTGAACCTGAACAGTCTGCTACGAACACTGCGATGATGTCTTTTCCGCTATCCTTTTTTACTTTGTAGGTTGATAATGCCTGGATTACCTCAGAGCCGTTAGGTGTTATCTCTGACGCGTAATCCTCCATTCCGTTAAAGCCCTTGTCTGAAGCGAGCTTCTGACATTTATCATTTGATAAATAAGCATAAATTGTATCGATTGCTTCAAGCTCTGATGTATTCTTG
>JAXJVZ010000012.1:0-1730 GCA_036308285.1 Agathobacter sp.
GCGGGAAATTATGAACATTGTCTGCTGATGGAGGACTCTCTGCTGTGGGCTAAAATGATAAAGCTTCATTCAACCATGGCAAATCATCCGGATGTGCTTGTGTATGCAAGAACAGGTAATGGACTTTTGGAACGTAGAGGCGGGCTGGATTATTTCAGGAAATACAAAAAAGGAAGAAAGCTGATATTAAAGACAGGAACAATAAGCTGTTCAGATTATGTTTTTACAGTTTTGGCACAGCTTATTGTGTGTCTTATTCCGCTTAGGTTAAGAGAAATAGTTTTTAAAAAAATATTAAGGAAGTAAAACTTTAAAAATAGATAATTTTATGATAGAATGGATAAGATAATAGGCTGTCTATTAAGGAGGTTTGACAAATGGATTATAGAGCAGAATACCAGAAATGGTGCACAGATGCTTATTTTGATGAGGATACAAAGGCTGAGCTTAAGGCAATTGAAGGTGATGAGAAAGAGATAGAGGATCGCTTTTATCGCACACTTGAGTTTGGTACAGCAGGACTTCGTGGAGTAATTGGTGCTGGTACTAACAGAATGAATATTTATACAGTCCGTCAGGCAACACAGGGACTTGCTAACTATATTTTATCACAGGGAGAAGAGGCTGTTAAAAGAGGCGTTGCAATCGCTCATGATTCAAGAAACATGCATGATGAGTTTACGGATGCTACAGCTCTTTGCCTTGCAGCAAACGGAATTAAGACATATGTATTCCCACAGCTTGCTCCTGTTCCGGAGCTTTCATATGCTGTCAGAACATTAGGTACAATCGCAGGAGTTGTTATTACAGCAAGCCACAACCCACGCGAATATAATGGATACAAAGTATACTGGGAGGACGGTGCACAGGTTACACCACCTCATGATACTAATATCATGGATGAAGTTGCGAAGGTTACTTCATTTGACCAGGTTAAGACAATGGATAAAGATGCAGCTATCGCAGCTGGTTTATATAATGTTATCTCTGATGAAGTTGAAGAAGGATATTTTGCAGAGCTTGGTAAGCTCTCAATTCATCCGGAGATCATCAAAGAGATGGCAAAGGATATCAAGATTGTTTACACACCACTTCATGGTTCAGGACTTCGTCCGGTACAGAGAGTGTTAAAGGACATGGGATTTGAGAATGTTATCATCGAGCCAAGTCAGGCTGTTCCGGATGGAAACTTCCCTACATGCCCATATCCAAATCCGGAGAATCCGGATGCATGGGAGCTTGCATTAAAGCTTGCTAAGGAAGAGGATGCAGATATTGTTCTTGCAACAGATCCTGATGCTGACCGTCTTGGTGTATACTGCAAGGATACAAAGTCAGGAGAGTATGTAACATTTACTGGTAATATGTCAGCAATGCTTATTGGAGAGTACATATTCAGCCAGAAGAGTGCTAACGGAACATTACCTGAGAATCCTGCATTTGTTGAATCTATTGTTTCAACTGATATGGGGAAAGCTATTGCAGCAGAATATGGTGCTGAGCATATAGAGGTGCTCACAGGATTTAAGTACATCGGAGAACAGATGCTTAAGTTCGAGCAGACAGGCTGTAATAATTATGTGTTTGGAATGGAAGAAAGTTATGGATGTCTTCCAGGAACATATGCAAGAGATAAGGATGCACCTGCCGCAGTTTGTATGCTTTGCGAGGTTGCAGCATTCTATAAGTCACAGGGTAAGACATTATGGGATGGAATGATTGAGATGTAC
>JAXJVZ010000013.1:0-6839 GCA_036308285.1 Agathobacter sp.
GTAAATACTGCCTGTGGATTTCTGTGTGCTCCACCTGCTGGCTCCTCGATAATTCCATCAATTACACCGTATCCGTACAAATCGTCTGCAGTGAGTCTCATTACCTCACTTGCCTGTTCTTTCTTTGCTGAATCGCCCCATAAAATACTTGCAAAGCCCTCTGGAGAAAGGATTGAGTATACTGCGTTTTCCAACATAAATACTCTGTTTGCTACACCGATTGCCAAGGCTCCACCACTGCTTCCTTCTCCCGTTACGATTGCGATTACCGGAACTGTGAGTGCACTCATTTTCGCAAGATTCTTTGCGATTGCCTGACTCTGTCCAAACTGCTCTGCCTCGATTCCAGGATATGCTCCCGGTGTATCGATAAATGTGATTATCGGACGACCGAACTTCTCTGCCTGCTTCATCATACGAAGCGCTTTGCGGTACCCTTCCGGTCCCGGCATTCCGAAGTTGCACTTTAAGTTTTCTTCAAGGTTATTACCTTTTCTGTGACCAATTACTGTTACAGGTATTCCGTGGAAAAGTGCGATTCCACCATAAATACTTCCATCCTCTTTTCCAAGAACATCTCCCTTCTGAAGGAAAAAGTCTGTAAAGAGTGCGTCTATGTAATCTGTAATCTTTGGTCTTTCAATATGTCTTGCCAAAAGTACCTTATCCATTGGAGAAAGGCTCTGGCCGCTTAACAGCTTACTGCTGATTACGCTATCTAAATCTTCCATATCAAGCTCCTTATTCTCTATGCATTTTATGCATCATGTAGCATCAATATCTGACTGATTACTTTTCTAAGCTCATCTCTTGGAACAACCTGATCTACAAATCCGTGCTCCTCAAGATACTCTGCTCTCTGGAATCCTTCTGGTAACTGCTGACCGATTGTCTGCTGAATTACTCGTGGTCCTGCAAAGCCTACAAGTGCTTTTGGTTCCGCAATTGTTATATCTCCAAGACCTGCAAAGCTTGCGCTTACTCCTCCTGTTGTCGGATGTGTAAGGCATGTTATGTAGAGACCACCTTTTTTCTGGAATCTCTCAATTGCTGCGCTTGTCTTTGCCATCTGCATAAGGGATAAAATACCTTCCTGCATTCTGGCTCCACCACTTGCTGTAAAAATAAGTAGTGGAAGATGATATTTCTCTGCGGCCTCGATAGTTCTGGTGATTGTCTCACCAACCTCGATTCCCATACTTCCCATAAGGAACTTACTGTTCATTACTGCAATTACCACTTTTCTGCCGTCTACCTGACCGTATCCAGCCAAAACAGCTTCGCGGTATTTACTTTTCTCATAAATGGCTTCCTTCTTCTCGAGGTAGCCGTCGAATTCAAGAGGATCAAGCTCAGGGAAATCAAAGTTAAATACTTTGAAGGTTCCTTTATCTACAATACTCTTGATTCTTTTTTCCGGTGGCATACTAAAATGATGACGGCACGCCGGACACATGTATAAGTTATTTCTAATCTGAGTTTTTGCAAAGCTTTCCTTGCAGCTTGGACACTGGGCGAAAAGTTCTTTTTCTACCTCTTTGTGCTCTTCCGGACTTACAAAACTGTCATTTCTTGCTTGGTCTCTGAGTCTCTTATACTGCTGCAATTTGCCCTTACGTCTATCAATTAAATTATTCATTCTCTAACTCCTCATCCTCACTGGATGCATCCCAGGCTAGAATCTCTTCCATATGCTCCTCAATAAAACTTGTGTCTGCTCTTCCCTTGATAAAATCTGGGTGATGCATAAGAAGATAATCGAAATCTGCTGTTGTTATGATTCCTTCTATTACAAGCTCTTCCAATGCTCTACGCATTTTACGGATTGCCTCTAATCTTGTTGGTGCATGTACTAATACTTTTGCCATCATTGAATCATAGAACGGACTTGTCTCATATCCGTTGTATAATGCTGTATCCACTCTTACTCCAGGTCCTCCCGGAATATTAAGGAATGTTATCTTTCCAGAATTTGGCATAAAGCCTTTTGCAGGATCTTCTGCATTAATACGACACTCCATTGCGTGTCCAGTTAATACAATATCTTCCTGTGTGAACTTAAGTGGCTGATGGAATGCTATTCTAAGCTGCTCTTTAATTAAGTCTAATCCTGTTACAAGCTCTGTTACCCCATGCTCTACCTGTATTCTGGTATTCATCTCAATGAAGTAATAATTCTCATCCTTATCAAGTACGAACTCTACAGTTCCTGCGTTGCTGTAGCCTGCTGCTCTTGCGGCCTCTACTGCTGCATGTCCCATTTTTTCTCTAAGCTCTTTGCTTATTACCATACATGGGCTTTCCTCGATAAGCTTCTGATTCTTTCTCTGGATTGAGCAGTCTCTTTCTCCAAGGTGTACTGCATTTCCAAATTCATCTGCAAGAATCTGGAACTCTACATGTCTTGGGTTTAAGATAAGCTTCTCTATGTACATCTCATCATTTCCGAAGCATGCTCTTGCTTCTGCCTGAGCTTCCTCGAATAATGTAGCGAGCTGTTCCTTTTCGAATACCTTTCTCATTCCTCTTCCGCCACCACCTGCTGATGCTTTAAGAAGAACCGGATATCCTATCTCGTCTGCAATTTTGGTCACTTCATCGATATCTTTTACAGCGCCTTTTGAACCTGGTACTACCGGAACGCCTCTTTCTATCATCAGCTTCTTGGCTGTTGCCTTATTGCCTAAAGCATCAATTACATCTGCCTTTGGTCCAATGAAAATGATTCCACTTTCCTGACACAGTCTTGCAAAATCACTGTTCTCTGATAAAAATCCAAATCCCGGATGTATTGCGTCACATCCTGTCTCTACTGCTGCAGTTAAGATATTCTTCATATGAAGGTAGCTGTCGGCTGCTTTTGGCGAACCAACACAAACAGCCTTTGTCGCTAACTTTACATGAAGGGATTCCTTATCCGCTGTAGAGTAAATTGCTACTGTCTCAATATTCATTTCTCGGCAGGTTCGAATTATTCGAACTGCAATCTCGCCTCTGTTGGCAATTAAAACTCTTCGAAACATAATTACTCCTGTATTACAAATAATGGTGCGTCAAATTCTACCATGTCACCGTTTTCTACAAGTATCTCCTTGATAGTTCCGCTCTTTGGTGCTACAACCTCGCTCATCATCTTCATTGCTTCGATAAGACAGATTGTCTCGCCTTTTTCTACGTGACTTCCTACCTGTACAAATGGTGCCTTGTCTGGTGCAGGTGCTGCATAAAATACACCTACAAGTGGTGCCTTTACATAATCATTCTCATCAACAGTTTTCTGTGCTGCGTCTGATGTCTGTGCTGATGCTGTATTAGCTACGCCTGCTGCATCCGCTGATGCGAACTGCTGTGCCGGCATTACCGGCATTTGCATTGCTGGCATTGGAGCCATTGCTGGTGCCACAGTATCCTTATATGCTTCTGCTTTTTTTAATTTGATGGAGAACTCTGGCATCTCAAGCTCAAGATATACACTCTCTGATGAATCAAAGCACTCCATTAATTTACATACGTTTTCGAAATCCACTTGTTTCGCCCTCTCTGGTTAATTACTTGTTCTCCTCAAGATACTTAACTACATCTGCTACTGTCTTGATGTTAGCCATTGTCTCCTCGTCGATTGCTACTCCGAACTTCTCCTCAAGTGCAAGGTTAAGCTCTACTGCGTCAAGTGAGTCTGCTCCGAGGTCATCGAAAAGGTTTGCCTCTAATGTTACTTTGTCTTCCTCACAGCTTAATGTGTCAATGATAATCTCTTTTACTTCTTCGAACATGATTAAATCTCCTTTTTGTTTGTTTTTGTTTTTTTGTCTAAAATTATTTAGTTAAAATTCTTTAACTATTTATCATTCTATAGATTTAGTTTGATTTGTCAACTATATAGTTAAAATTTTAGAACTATTTTATAATGCTTATTTTATTGGGGACTTTGGTTTTATGTATTTTTTACAATTGTGGCTGGGGAAAACATATAAGAGGCAGTAAGCAGGACGCATTTTTGCAGGCAGTAGAGGGGGGCGTGGCAGACAATTAGGGCAAGGGATTATGGCGTAATGTGGAACTTCTAGAATTTCATGATTTAGAGGCTGACTCCTGACGAGTCGGTGTCAAGGGTGCATCCGTGCACCCTGCCACCTGAATTTGCCGTCCGGGCAAATTCCCTCTGTTTTTCTACATGAAATTAAGAAGTTCTCACATTCCTCCATAACATCCCTTGCCCTGATTGTCTGCCACGCCCCCTCTACTGCCTGCAAAGTGAGTCCTGCTTACTGCCTCCTATATGTTCTCCCCATGTTTAGGTTGATGACGAACCCAAAAATGAAAAAATTATTCTCTTCTTGTTTTTATTCAGTTTCGTTTTCTGCTTCTAATAACTTAAATAATGCAGAAGGTTCGTACACCTTAACAGATGATTTCGTATAATCTTTCACATTTCTGGTTACAATACAATCCATTTCCGATCGAATAGCAGTTTCCACCATAATAGCATCCTCATAATCGCTAATGTCAGAAGATATTGCTTTTCGACAGTCTAAAGAAGTCGTATCTAACAAATGAAATAACGTAAAAAGCTTGCTCAAAATCTTGCGTGTTCATTGATTTCTCATCAAGCCAGATTCTAATCTATATGAAAAACATCTATTTTCACCTTATCAAACTTTAAATCCTTTAAAATATTCAACGCCTTCATGTAAGAAAAATCATCAGAAATCACATAAGGCAGATTGTGTTTTATTTCCTTCAGTTCAGACATAGAAGCTGTCATATTAAAAGCCTTTTTTATCTTCACTAATTCAGCTAAAGCATCTTCCTCGCAGCTTTTAATTTCTATACTACACGTTTCATTTTCTTCAAAATCATTAATAATGTCCTGCAGAAACTCCTCCAAGGTTATCTCCATTCCCTCATCAATATTGTCACTCATTTCATGATCCCATGCATTGAAAAATGTTCTTCCATCTACTTCTTTGCACAGCCAAAAAACAAAGCCATAATTATCCTGTCCAAAACAAAACCACTCTTCATCCAAAAATGGTTGCTGATATGACATTTTTCTTGCTTCTTCTACTGTGAAAATAGAACCTAACGGCATTTTTTAAAATGAATATTTTTTATAAAAGCAATGTAATGCGCTTGGTATATCACTTAAATTTACTGCTTCTGTTGTTCTCTCAATAAGTTCAAACCTTTCTCCAAACAATTCTTCTAAATTATCAAGCAAGAGCCCTTTTATATCCATAATAAATAATTTCCTTAACAATTCTGTATCTACTCAAATTTCTCCCAATCATCGACCGATAATATAATTGGTACCCAACAGTCTATTTCAAAATCATCTACCGTATAAGGATCAGCATAACCATCTACAACTAACTTTCCTTGCCCTACAATATGTGCTTTATCACCATTTAGTTCTTCAACAGAAATTTCATAATTACACATTGGTTCATGTTCAAAAACATAAAATGTATCTTCTCTCTCATCACACTCTTCTATATTCTCTACAACATGCTTTATACCAACTAATTCTTCTACTGATTTCTTATCAGTATCAATAGGATTTATACAGATTGAAGGCGAAACATCTTCTCCTTTATATTTCCCCTTCCTGCAGGAGATATCTATTGACCATTGAGCTGATTCTTCATATTCCTCATCAGCTTCAAAATACATCAAACAAGTTCCCCTGTCTTCCCATTTTTCTTCAAAACAAAAATCACCTATTTTAACCATTTTCATAACCACCTTTCTTTCATTATCATTCTTAAATTTTCAAGAACGCTCCAGCGTTCTTATAATATAACTCTCCTGCAAAGCAGCAAAAGTTGCCATTGCACACACCACAA
Source organism: Agathobacter sp. (assembly GCA_036308285.1). GTDB lineage: Bacteria > Bacillota > Clostridia > Lachnospirales > Lachnospiraceae > Roseburia. Next base: position 5,847 of record JAXJVZ010000013.1, read on the forward strand.
TGGAAGTGTACCTGATATTTACAATTGGAAGTGTCAATGGAAATATGAACAGCATAAATCCAGTTATCTTATTAGCTATGGTATGAACCGATACAAACTGCTTTTGTACCATAAATCCATAAATAAGATTGATTACTTTAATTACTGCAATCAGTCCAATCCAAATCCAAATTGCCTTTGTAATCTTTATCAAGGGATACAATTTATAAGCAACTACAGCAACAAAAACCATATCTGCAAATGTATCTAATTTTGCTCCAAACTCACTGTTTGTCCCTAGTTTTCTCGCAACTGTCCCGTCAATCATATCTGTAAAGCCCGCGGTCAGGTAAAGCGAATAAAAGACTGTCGAAAACGCCGGGAAAAAAAGCATTATTACACTTAAAATAATACGACAGCTAGTGATTATATTGGCCAGCATAACTCTTTTCTCCTCCCGAAAGCTACTGCTCTATATTTCTTCTATTTTTGTGATTTTGTTGACATCAATCTTATGACCAAATATCAACTCTACAGCCATTTCATCGAACTTCTTAATAACGACATCCAAATAGTCATCATTACTCATGTCAATAAACCCTTTAAGTATTCCATCTTTATGCGCAACTTCAAGCTTTACATGTCTATCAACAAAGTATAATTTATTTATATCCCTTACTTCGGGTATATCTTTAATTTCTTTTGTTTTTGAAACTGAAACAATATAATTCTTCCCTATCATTCCACAAACTAACTTCTTTTTATCACTCTTTTGATAATACAAGAAATTACTATCTTGTCCGATTATTATCACATCATAAACACCATCATTCCAACCTGTAAGCTCTATTGTACAATAGTATCCTTCGTATTCTGGACACGATTCAATATAATCATCATTCAAACCAGCCTTATCCTCAACAATCTCATTCTTAATATTATTGTCTTTAATATTTTTATTCTCATCAAGAAGATAATCTATGCTAATGTTCAATAATTTTGAAATACTTTTCA
>JAXJVZ010000014.1:0-2106 GCA_036308285.1 Agathobacter sp.
AATCTTATACTTGACAGGTATAAAGCTGAGATTGAAAACGAATAATAAAATGCTTTATAATGGGAGCAGATGCGACGCATCTGCTCTTTTTTTGGGGTGGCTCAGCGTCGTGGATATGGCAGGCACTATGTGAGAGGGGGACGCGCTGGGGATTGGTGGGCAGGTGGTGTTGGGTGGGGCATGGAGGCTATGGCATAATATGGTGACTAACATTCGGAAGGGGGCAATTGCTAAGGTTTCATTTTTATAGTGTGTTGTCGGTCCTGCGAGTCGGCTCAAAAGGGGCGTCCGTGCCCCTTGTCGCCTGAATTTGCCGTCCGGGCAAATTCCCTCTGGACGTTTTGGGTAATGAAACCTAACCAATTGCACCCCCTTTCTCATTATTCGTCACCATATTATGCCATAGCCTCCATGCCCCGCACACCAGCACCTGTCCACCTTACACCCGCCGCCCCCTCACATACCGCATACCATATCCACGATGCTGAGATGTATGTTGAGGAGATGCAGGTTAGTGGTTATAATTAGGATATGTGTGATTTCAGGAGTTGATTGTGATTTGGTGAATCTTTAGGCGAAGTTTCGAATGGTTACAAATAAACAGCGTCGGGAGTTGACTTGGAAGAAAGGTAGTTGGAGATACAGATGTATAAAATTGAGATAGAAAATATGGATTTAGAGCAGATTGCCACCAGCGGGCAGTGCTTTAGATGGAAGAAGATAGATGAGAACAGATATAGTGTAGTTGCATTTGGGAAAAGGCTTGAAATTTTTCAGGAGGGGACTGAGTTTTCTTTGTCTTGTGATGAGCAGGAGTGGAATGAAATCTGGTGCTCGTATTTTGACCTTGATACAGATTATGCTAATGTGGCAAGGCTTATTAATGAGTCGGAGGATGAGCATCTTAAGGAGGCTTATTCTAAGGGGAGCGGAGTTCGAATTTTACGTCAGGATTTGTGGGAAATTATAGTCTCTTTTATAATTTCACAGAATAATAATATTTCGAGAATTACACAGAGTATAGATAAGATTTGTACAAGATGTGAATTGCCAGCCCTTGGAGGAGAATACAGATTCCCATATCCGGGGGAGGTTGAACCAGAATTCTGGGATGACAGCACACTAGGATTAGGCTACAGAAATGAATACTTAAAGCTTATATATGAATATGCAAAAGAAAATCCCAAATGGCTTGACGAATTAAAAACCATGAGCTACGATGATGCAATGCAAAGCCTGATGGAACGAAAAGGAATAGGCAAAAAAGTAGCCAACTGCATCTGCCTGTTCGGCCTTCATCACGTAGATGCATTCCCAATAGATACTCATGTAAAGCAGCTGTTAGCAAAATATTACCAAAATGGCTTCGACTTCGACCGCTACAAAGGAGTAGCCGGAATTGTACAGCAGTACCTGTTTTATTACGAGATAAGCTAAAAGGACGCACAATTTCGAGCCAAAATTTAAGGAGAATCAAAAAAATGTTTGTAATAGTTGGACTTGGAAATCCGGATAAGAAATATGAGCACACGAGACACAATATTGGTTTCGATGTAATCGATGCACTTGCAAATAAATATAATATTAGTGTAAAGGATAAGAAGCACAAGGCACTTTGCGGAACAGGCTGCATAGAGGGCGTAAAGGTACTTCTTGTTAAACCACAGACCTACATGAACCTAAGTGGAGAATCGGTTGCTGAGGTTATGAATTTCTACAAGCTCGATGAAGAAGAGGACATGATAGTAATATTTGATGATATTTCGCTTGATCCTGGAAACATTCGTATCCGAAAAAAAGGAAGTGCCGGAGGACATAACGGAATAAAAAATATAATTGCTATGACAGGTACTTCAAACTTTAAGAGAATTAAGGTTGGAGTAGGTAAAAAACCAGATGGATGGGACCTTGCAGACCATGTTCTTGGAAGATTTTCAGATGAAGACAGACAAAGGGTAGAAGAAGCAATAAAAGACGCCATGGATGCGACTGTTCTTATGATAAACGATGATGTTGATGGCGCAATGAATAAATTTAACGCAAAAAAATAGGGGGCATATGTGAGAACGTTTGTTGAACCGCTTCAAGGCTTAAGTGGCTTTGAAG
>JAXJVZ010000015.1:0-2303 GCA_036308285.1 Agathobacter sp.
CGCTTCATACAACACTTATCGGACCAACAGGACAGCCTTTTGAGATTCAGATAAGAACGTATGATATGCACAGAACTGCTGAGTATGGTATTGCTGCACATTGGAAATATAAGGAAGCAAATAATGGTAATGCAACCAATACTACTGTTACGGAAGAGGAGAAGTTAAGCTGGCTTCGTCAGATTCTTGAGTGGCAGCAGGACATGTCTGACAATAAAGAGTTCATGAGTCTTTTAAAGAGTGACCTTGATCTTTTTTCGGACACAGTATTTGCATTTACACCTTCAGGAGATGTTAAGAACCTTCCAAGTGGTTCTACACCTATAGATTTTGCCTACAGTGTACATTCGGCAGTCGGTAACAGAATGGTTGGAGCAAAGGCAAATGGAAAGCTTGTTCCTATAGATTATGTGATTCAAAATGGTGACCAGATTGACATTATCACCTCACAGAATTCAAAGGGACCGAGCCGTGACTGGCTCAAGCTGGTAAAGAGTACACAGGCTAAGAATAAGATTAACCAGTACTTCAGAAGTGAGCTAAAGGATGAAAATATTCAGCGTGGTAAGGAGTTAATAACTACTTACTGTAAGACAAAGGGGATTAATTTTCCTGAGATTAACAAGACGCAGTATCAGGAAAAAATTCTCCGAAAATACGGTTTTCATGATTGGAATTCATGTCTTGCCGCAATAGGACATGGAGGATTAAAAGAGAGTCAGATTGTAAACAGAATGCTTGATGAGTACAAGAAGGATCACATTGTACCACTTACAGATGAGGATGTATTACAGACGCTTGAAGACCAACGTCAGGCACAGGGAAATGTACAGCAGACGGAGAAACGTTCAAAGAGCGGAATCGTTGTTAAGGGACTATACGACGTTGCAGTTCATTTTTCAAAGTGCTGCAGCCCGGTACCGGGAGATGAAATTGTTGGATTTGTTACCCGTGGACGAGGAGTTTCAGTCCACAGAACAGACTGTATCAATATTATTAACCTCTCAGAAATCGAGAAATCCAGACTTATCGAGGCTGAATGGGAGGCTGAGAGTGAAGGAGAGCTTGGTGAGTACTCTGCAACACTTAAGATATTCTGTAATGACAGACCGGGACTTCTGGTTGATATTACCAGGATATTTACAGAGAGAAATATTAATATTAATGGTATTAATTCGAAGACCAGTAAGCAGGGTATAGCTACAATCCAGATTTCATTTAATACTAAAGGCAAGACACAGATGAATACTATGATTGAAAAACTGCGCCAGATTGAGAATATTATTGACATTGAAAGAACCACCGGTTAATGCCGGTGGCACTTCTTTTGTTATGAAGAAATGTGTGGAAGATAATATTAAGTCTGGTGGAAACTAAAATTGTATATATTTAGATAGTAAAAGTTAGAATATGAGTAAAAGTTAAATCAGGAGTAAAAAAATGAGCATAATGAAAATAAACCACTATGTAGTTGGCCCGGTTCAGACCAACTGCTATTTCGTAATCAATGATGAAACAAAGGAGATGATTTGTATTGATCCGGGAGCAAGCCCTGATAAGCTTGCTGATATGGCAAGAAAAGAAGGTCTTAAACCAGTGGCCGTTCTGCTTACCCATGGTCATTTTGATCATGCTGAAGGTGCAGAAGAGTTTGCAAAAGAATTTGGAATCAGGATATATGCGCACGAGTTGGAGAAAGACACGTTAGAAAATCCTGAAATCAACGCCAGCTGGATGATGGGAAATCGCCAGGTATTTTCTGCTGATGAGTTCTTAAAGGACGAACAGGAGATTGACCTTGCGGGATTTCATATAAGAGTTTTATTTACTCCGGGACATACACCAGGAGGCTGCTGTTATTATTTCCCTTATGAGGAGGTTCTTTTCTCAGGTGATACACTTTTTTGCCAATCAGTTGGAAGAACGGATTTTAAGAAGGGAAGTATGTCTGATTTAGTAAGAGGAATAAAGGATAAGCTTATGGTTCTTCCAGAGAGGACAACGGTCTATCCAGGACATAATGATATTACTTCGATTGAGAATGAACGTATGTACAATCCATATTTATAGGAAACTATTTTGAACTCAGTTGGGGAGACTCCCACTTTTTTAGTGGTGAGTATAGATGATATTTGTTTCAGTAGGAGTCTCAATCTCCAACTGAGATAAAGTCTCCGGCGGATTGCAGGAATGCAAGAATTGTAGGAAGCACTTGAAAAGAGATAAGTGGAGATTTAATTAATGATTACAGTAATATTTAATAAACCAAATTTTGAATATGATGTACATTCCCTGCTAAAGGC
>JAXJVZ010000016.1:0-2109 GCA_036308285.1 Agathobacter sp.
GTACTCAAATCTTTATTTGAGCCACATCCGACACTTCCTATCAGTACTACGGATAATAAGAAAAATAATAGTTTCTTCATATGAATCACCTATTCCCTTTCCGTAAGAGGGATAGGCTTGTGTCCTCATGACAAACTGACCTGTCCACTCTTACTCTATGTGAACAATTTATTCGGTTGTCACGGGACATCTTCTATGGGACTGTCCCGTATTCTGTGCATTGTTAGTCTCCTTTCATTTTGCTTTTTTCTTTACGCAGTTACAAGCTTCTTCATGGCAAAGAAATACTTTACCAGTCTGCGATTCTTAAGATAATTCTCAAATCGAAACTTCATAAGCCACACCCCCTTTCATGGTGTTCCTGCACCTACAAAAGCCATAAACACTCTGAATACCAGATTAAGCAGAAGCAGAAAGATTTTTGCCACCTCCAATACCAGTCTGAGTATTCCTAATACTATTTTTAATATCCATTTCAATATGGTAAGTAACACATTTCCGATTCCGCTTATTACTGCCATAGGCTTTACTCCTTTCCAAATTCTCCTTGAGCAAACATTAGTGACATTTCCTGCAATGTTGCATCCTCTTCCTCTGTAACATCTTTTGTCTCGTTTTCTTTGGGTGCTTCCTGCTGAGTAGTTTGTGCCATCTGCATATAGGACTGCATCATCATAGGATTTATCATCATTCCCTGATTGCCTAACGCAGCTCTTCCCATCATTTCAGCAACTTCTTTCATAACTTTCGCAGTTATTCTCGTTTCCAGTTCAGCAATTTCTGACTGGGTAACATATCTGTCTGCCTCCTGCTTTTTCTTCGCCCCGGTAAAGGTCAAATCTTCATCTGAAATACCGTTAATATATCTTAGCAACGCTTCAATAATGAAGTTATTTCTCGACTTATGAATGTCAGTATTCAGGTCTTGGAAGGTTCGATATATCTTCAAATGATTCGGGTTATTCAGATTAAGCCGAAGATTGAATTGTTCGACATCCTTTCGTGCCATATCCACTACCTCCCGTTATTCAATGCAATCCTCGCCATTTTCTCAAATCCCTTGGCATTTGCCTTTACATCAAGTACATAATGAAAATTTGGCTGATGCTTTCCAAAGTTCTTCATAACGATTGCCCCACCGCCTACAAAATAGACCGGCATCATATCAAGGTTATAACCACACTCAATTTGATAACGATATACCTTATTTACAAATTCGTTAATCTCCTGGTCCATAAGCTCTTTGTACTCGTCAGGTAATGATGTTCTGCCTGTAATCATATATTCCTGAATATCAGCTTCATCAATCTTGTGATTCTTTACCTGTACTGCAAGTCGGTTTATGGACCTCATACAGCGGATTAATCCTTCATTCTGGGTATCGCATTTTGTACTGTCCGGTCTCTTGTCAAGAATCATCATACTGTCAATCGTCCATGAACCAATATCGACAACCAATGCTTTTTTACCAAAGGATGGTAACATACCGGCGATTGCCGCATAGCACTGTGGAAAGACTGACACATTCATAATGTGTGCCCGATACAAGTCATTTTCAAAGGTAAACGCTACAAATTCATTCTTTGACAGATATTCGATGAATGGTTTTCTTTCCGCTGAAAATCTTGTCAGCGGAAGTCCAACTGCAAGAGCAATGTCTGCTTCCTTTATTCCTCTGCTTTTCATTTCCTTTGCCATTGCCACTAAAGTGAGCAAATAGAAGTTCTCATTTTCCACCTTACTGTCAAGCACTTCCAGTCGTTCATCTCCAACTGCAAAATGTCTATTGTCATATTGAAGAACATTATCCGTAAATGCCGGAACATTCGGCAACTCTTTGATTGATGTGTTAAAGCAATAGTTGCTTGTCTTCATCTGTGACCAGCCATGGTCAATTCCAATTATTTCAATACTATTGTTCATTCTGTGTTTCCTCCGTTTCCTAAATTCTCGCCCTAACATACTCTAAATCTCCTGTATAAGGGGTATCCACCAGATACCAGTTACGGTCAATATCCATTTCCATCCGGGTTTTTACCCATTTGTCATCAACCTTGACTTCCAAGCATTCTCCACAATGGAATCCGGTATGTTCCCATAAATCTGATA
>JAXJVZ010000017.1:0-19042 GCA_036308285.1 Agathobacter sp.
CTAGCCGAAGAAGATCGGGTAAAATGTTAGCAATTCCTATCAACCATTATAAAGAAATAGATAGGGTATGAAAATCTACCCTGAAAATAAACGCTTACGTTTTAGCTGTAAAACAAGTAAATAAATAAATACTATCTTCCTTGTTTATGTTTGTTGAGTGATTAATTATAGTTTGGATTTATTATGTGTTGTGTGAAGAAAATAATTTTCTTTTTTTTATAAAATTAATGCGTCGCGAAACATAAATATTTACGACATATCTAGACTAAAAAGTAAAAATATAATATAATATAAATTGAGGAAGAAAAATGGTAGAAAAAGAAATATATGTTAAATTAAATAAAATAAAAAAAAACTATGAAAATGACTTAAAAAATAGTCACTTTAAAGATAGTAGTATAAAATCATATATGTATGACATAAATATTTTCATAGAATACATATTGGATAATACAAAAATAAAAGAATTTACAGAAATTGATTCATCTTTAATGCAGGATTTTTTTGATAAGCTTTTCTACGAAAGAAAAAATTCAAAACGAACTATGCTACGTAAATATAATACTCTAAACAATTTCTTTTATTTTTGCACAAGAGAAGGCCATATTAAAAAAAATCCAATAAAAACAATGAATAAGCCTGAGTACGATATAGTTAAAATACCTGTTCCAACTAATAAAGAAATAAACAAATTGATTGAGAATGCAATTTCACAAGAGACATTAACAGATCGTCAGAAAATTTTCTCACAATATTATTCTTTTAGAGATATTGCCATTATTTCCCTGCTTATCACAACAGGAATAGGAGTAAATGAACTTACACAGCTTGACCTTGATGATTTATATTTAAAAGAAAATATAATTAGAACTGATAAAAATACACTATATATAAATTCAACTACTAAAAAACATCTTCAAAAATATATTGAGGAGGAACGGCAATCTTATGATGATGATCTGAGAGCTTTATTTATTTCATCTCGAGGCGTACGAACGCGTTTGAGTATAAGATCTGTTCAAAGAATTATTAAAAAATATTCTACAAATATAAACGAAAACTTATCCCCTCAAACAATAAAAAAAATGTATAATTATAAATATACAGGGATTCTTGATACATATAAAGTTGAGTTAAAGAAACAATTATCAGATGAGCTGGAGAAAATTGTTATTACAGAATAAAAATTAAATTTAAATTGAGGAAAATATGGATACAAGAATAGCAGTAATAAGTATTATAATATATAATCGTAATTCGGCCGAAAAGGTCAATGAAGTGTTACATAATTATGCTGAATATATAATAGGCCGAATGGGACTTCCATATGAAAAAAAGGGAGTATCAATTATAAGTGTTGTTTTAGATGCACCAACTTCTATCACCAGTGCCATTTCAGGCAAGCTAGGAATGATTGAAGGGGTTTCATCCAAAACAAATACGGCTAAAATATAATAACGCCTTCTAGGCCCCAAATATTGCCATATAACCATATGTCGAAGTATTTTGTCCAACATTAACTACATATGGTTCTTTTCTCATGCTGCAATCTCTGTTTTTGCATGTTGCACACGTATTGCATACATCGAAATTTGATTTACTATTAGATAATGACAATAACATACTAACTGTTTTACTTGGAATTAACTGAAAACTTTTATTATATTTTATTTTTTCAGGCTTAATATTTTGATATATTTTTTCAACCAACTCTATAGGATATTTATCTCCCAAAAAATCTATTTTAGATACAAACTTTCCAGTTTTCTTTTCAAAAAGATCTATAAAAGCTGTATAAGCCTTTGACAGTAATTCTGATGCCAAACAGTCAATAATATATGATTCCATTACTAACTCCTGCTCAATATATACATCCTGAATTGAATCAATACCGAAACCTAGTGTAATAAAACATGTAGCAAAATCATCAATTGCGACATCAATATTACTATTATCCATACTGTAAAAAGCCTCAGCAGCAATTAAAGGGTTAATCGCTTTATATAATGACTTAACATCATCAATATCTCCTTTACTAAAATGATATCTATCTAGAAAAATATCAAAATCTTTTTTATCTAATGACACATCTAAAGGTATTTTCATTATTTATTTCTCCTGGAAGTTTTTCATTATTTCAATAATATCAGAATATTTTGAGACAATATAATCATAATTTTTAGCAATATGCGGGATGTTACAATTCTCACACGATTTAATTCCATTATCTAGAATTCTAAATTCACCACCACAATCTTTTCCAAGCATGTAAAGAGGGCAGTAACAAAACAAACAATTAAAATCTTTTAAATCAATTCCTTTATGGCAAGGAAAAAATTCACATTTATCATGCTTAAAATATTTAAAGTTTTCTGTTTCTTTATCTGACATATTACTCACTTCCACAAATTTTTAATCGTATCTATCATTTATATTAATTAATGACAATACATTTTCCCATTTATTAATTATTAATACTCAGTAAATAGTGTAATAATTAATGCAGTAATCACTATATATATTATTATAAAATGTAAACTAATTTCAATAAATGCTAACTAACTACATGCATGTATAAAAAGAGGAAGGCTGGATTATTTCAATAAGATCAACTCAGATATTTTCAGTCTTTAGGAAACAAAATTTCAGGATAAACAGATTAATATTGAAGGTTATAAGAGAATTGATTGCAGAAAAGTTATATTAACAACATCAAATGGACCATGGACGGTAATATAGAATTTGATAATGAATTATAACATAACAAAGAGCCACTTTGTTGTGACTCTTTGAATTCTTAAAAATCAATTAACCTTGCGAAGACCGGATAAATCAGTAGAATATGTGTCTTCAATGTTAACACCTTCATAAACATCATTTCCAGAAGGAGCACATACAAAGATGTTTGAAGAAATCTGGAAGTTTGATCCTCCAATAGCATAAACAGCTCCAAATACAAAATCTGTAATTCTCTGTGCTTCATCAATATTGATTCCTTCTATATTAAGTACAACAACTTTAGAAGCTAATAATGTATCTACTATCTCTGCCACTTCACTATATGACTTTGGTGCAATAACACAAACCTCATTAGCTCCGTTTCTGTTTTTAGAACCCTTAACAGACCAAAAACCACTTTGTTCTCTGCGAGATTCAGATTTTACCACCCTCTTCTCAGTCTTATCACTCTTATCATTATACTCAGATTTCTTAGTCTCAGATGTTTTCTTTTCCTTTTCTCCAAAAAATTTTCCAATTAATGACTCGCCAAGTCCTTCATCTTCATACTCTTCATCATCATATACATCATACTCTTCATCATCGTAATCTGCATTAAGCTGCATTTTATCTAAAATTCCATCTAAAAAACTCATTTATTATCTCCTTTCAAAATATAACCATTCATCTAAAATGTATATCGGTTATATTCACTGGTCTTATTATACCATTTATTAATTTTTTGCCAACCCTATTTTGTAAAAAAAATAATTTTTAACAAAAATAGCATGAATTAAAAATACCTTATTTTATATGGCTTTGCCAGAAAAAATATAATTTCATTTTTTTCAGTAATTAATAATTGATACTTATCAAAAATAGTGTTAATATAATTCTAATACTAATTTGGGGTAATACAATATGACAGTAATAAAAACAACAGATGAACTTGATAAAATGTTTAGGAATTCACATGCCTATAAGGAAATGAAGCTTAGAATTGAATGGCTGGAGAGTCTTGATTCACTTAATCAATCAAATCTTGCCAAAGCCAAAAAATCAGAATATGCTCAAAGCGATACCTACAATCAAGTATTAGAAGATAACAAAAGAATGGTACAAAATCTATCTAATATGGAATATTTCGTAGGAATAACCGAAAACTGGCGTTCTGCAAGAGAATATAATGATCTTTTGGACAGAATTCATACATACCTTGGCAAAATCGACCAACTTGAACAATCTATAGCAGACAGGGATATGGAAATACTTAATTTGCAGGAAAAACTTGCAGAAGCGCAAATAAGTTCCGAACCCATTCATAACGCAAGAGGTGCTGGTAGAAAGAAAAAAGATTATTTAAATACAGACAGATATTCTAAAGTCTGTAAAATGATTGAGGATGGGAAATCAGCAAAAACAATACTTGCTGAAACACAAATTAGCAAATCAACTTTTTACAGATACAAAGAAGAATATCAAAATAGTTTAAAAAATTAACTTTCTTATTGTGTATCGTTAAGTTTTTGGGTAGTATATAATATAGAAAAAAGTATTATATACTATTTACAAAGGGGAAACGATATGGCTCAGAGAAAAGACATCCACAAGGTACTGATTATTGGATCAGGACCAATCATAATCGGACAGGCCTGCGAATTTGATTATTCCGGAACACAGGCTTGTAAAGCACTTCGTAACTTAGGGTATGAAATTGTATTGGTAAATTCAAACCCTGCAACAATAATGACTGATCCGGAAATTGCTGACGTTACTTACATTGAACCTCTTAACGTAGATCGTTTAGAGCAGATTATCGCTAAAGAGCGTCCAGATGCAATTCTTCCAAACCTCGGAGGACAATCAGGACTTAACCTTTGTTCCGAATTGTCTGAAGCAGGTATTCTTGACAAGTACAATGTAAAAGTTATTGGTGTACAGGTAGATGCAATTGAACGTGGCGAGGATAGAATTGAATTTAAGCATACAATGGAAAACCTCGGCATCGAGATGGCTAGAAGTGAAGTTGCTTACTCAGTTGAGCAGGCAATGGAAATCGCAGAGAGACTTCACTATCCTGTAGTACTTCGTCCAGCCTATACAATGGGCGGTGCAGGCGGCGGACTTGTATATAATGTAGAAGAATTAAAAACTGTATGTGCAAGAGGACTTCAGGCTAGTCTTGTTGGTCAGGTTCTTGTAGAGGAATCTATTCTTGGCTGGGAAGAATTAGAGCTTGAAGTTGTACGTGACCAGGATAACAATATGATTACAGTATGTTTCATTGAGAATATTGATCCTCTTGGAGTTCATACTGGAGATTCATTCTGTTCTGCTCCAATGCTTACAATTTCGGAAGAAGTCCAGAAGAGATTACAGGAAAAATCATACAAGATTGTTGAATCAATTGAAGTAATTGGTGGAACAAATGTGCAGTGGGCACACGATCCAGTAACTGATCGTGATATCATTATTGAAATTAATCCACGTACATCACGTTCATCAGCACTTGCATCAAAAGCTACCGGATTCCCAATTGCTCTTGTTTCTGCAATGCTTGCATCAGGGCTTACTCTTGCTGATATTCCATGTGGAAAATATGGTACATTAGATAAATATGTTCCAGATGGCGATTATGTAGTAATCAAATTTGCCCGCTGGGCATTTGAGAAGTTCAAGGGAGTAGAAGATAAGCTGGGTACTCAGATGCGTGCAGTAGGTGAAGTAATGAGTATCGGTAAGAACTTCAAAGAAGCTTTCCAGAAGGCTATTCGAAGTCTTGAGACCGGCCGCTATGGACTTGGACATGCTAAAGATTTTGACAGTAAATCTAAAGAAGAACTTCTTGACATGCTTTTATATCCTTCCAGCGAACGTTATTTCATTATTTATGAAGCACTTAGAAAAGGTGCAACACCAGATGAAATCTTCCAGATTACAAAGGTTAAACACTATTTCCTTGAACAGATGAAGGAACTTGTTGATGAAGAAGAAGCTCTTATTGCAAGCAAAGGTCAGCTTCCTGCAGATGATGCACTCATTCAGGCAAAGAAAGATGGATTTTCAGATAAATATCTCAGCCAGATTCTTGAAATCTCAGAAGATGAAGTACGTAATAAGAGACTTGAACTTGGAATGAAAGAAGCCTGGGAAGGCGTACACGTTAGTGGAACACCTGACAGCGCTTACTATTATTCAACTTATAATGCAGAGGATAAAAATCCAGTTTCTTCAGATAAACCAAAGGTAATGATTCTTGGTGGTGGACCAAACAGAATTGGTCAGGGTATTGAGTTTGACTACTGTTGTGTTCATGCATCGCTTGCTCTTAAGAAATTAGGATTCGAAACAATAATCGTAAACTGTAATCCTGAAACGGTATCCACAGATTACGATACATCAGATAAATTATACTTCGAGCCACTTACACTTGAAGATGTTTTAAGCATTTATGAAAAAGAGAAACCAGTTGGCGTAATCGCACAGTTCGGTGGACAGACTCCACTTAACCTTGCTGCAGATTTAGAGAAGAATGGTGTTAAAATTTTAGGAACAGCACCATCGGTAATTGATCTTGCCGAAGATAGAGACTTATTCCGCGCCATGATGGATAAGTTAGAGATTCCAATGCCAGAATCCGGAATGGCAGTAAATGTTGAGGAAGCTGTAGAAATCGCAGAAAAAATTGGATATCCTGTAATGGTTCGTCCTTCATACGTACTTGGTGGACGTGGAATGGAAGTTGTATATGATTCAGACGCAATGGTCGGATATATGAATGCAGCTGTTGGTGTAACTCCTGATCGTCCAATTTTAATTGACCGTTTCTTAAACCATGCAATGGAATGTGAAGCTGATGCCATCAGCGACGGAACACATGCATTTGTTCCTGCTGTAATGGAGCATATCGAGCTTGCTGGTGTTCACTCAGGTGACTCAGCTTGTATTATTCCATCACGTCACATCTCAGAAGAGAACGTTAAGACAATTAAGGAATATACTAGAAAGATAGCAGAAGAAATGCATGTTAAGGGTCTTATGAACATGCAGTATGCTATTGAAGATGGCAAAGTTTATGTTCTTGAAGCAAACCCAAGAGCTTCTCGTACAGTACCACTTGTTTCTAAGGTATGTAACATCAGAATGGTACCACTTGCAATCGATATCGTTACAGCAGAACTTACTGGAAATGATTCACCTGTTCCAGCTCTTAAAGAGCAAAATATTCCTTATTATGGAGTTAAAGAAGCAGCATTTCCATTCAATATGTTCCAGGAGGTTGACCCTGTTCTTGGACCTGAAATGCGTTCAACTGGTGAAGTTCTTGGATTATCTCCATATTGGGGAGAAGCTTTCTTCAAAGCACAGGAAGGAATTCAGTCAAAACTTCCACTTGAAGGAAAAGTTCTTATCTCTGTAAGTGATAAAGATAAAGACGAAATAGTTGAAGTTGCTAAATCATTTGAAGATAATGGTTTCGAAATCTTAGCTTCAAAAAATACCTGCAAGCTTCTTGTCGATAATGGAATAAAGGCCGAAGAAGTTAAGAAACTTAAAGAAGGTCGTCCAAACATGATGGATATCATCTTAAATGGGGAAGTTGATTTAATTATCAATACTCCAATTGGAAGCGAAAGACAGGCTGATGACAGCTACTTAAGAAAAGCCGCTATCAAGAAGAAGATTCCTTACATGACAACAATTGCAGCTGCAAAAGCTACAATAAGCGGAATTTCAACAATTAAGAAGAAAGGTAATAGTGAGGTGAAATCACTTCAGGAATTACATTCAGAAATTTCAGACAAATAATTAGTTTAAGCGCCCAATGTTTTTTGGGCGCTTTTAATGAAGGAGCCCTATTATGAAGCATGAGAATTTCAAAAAGAAGGATAGATGTCTAGTCTGGGCACATCGAGGAGCAAGCGGTTATGCCCCTGAAAACACGATGTTTTCATTCGAAAAAGCAATAGAACTAGGTGCTGATGGTATTGAATTAGATGTTCAGCTTACAAAAGATGGAAAACTTGTAGTAATTCACGATGAAAAAATTGACAGAACAAGTAATGGAAAAGGCTTTGTTCGCGATTATACACTAAAAGAATTAAGAAAATACAATTACAATGCAACATTTCCAAAGGTTAAAAATGCAGAAATTCCGTTATTGGAAGATGTTTATGAATTATTTGCTTCAAAAAATATGACAATAAATGTAGAACTTAAAACCGGTGTATTTTTTTATCCGGAAATTGAAGAAAAGCTTTTATATTTAACAAAACAATACAAAATGGAAGATAGAGTATTATACTCGTCCTTTAATCATTATACCTGTAAAAAAATTCATCAGCTAAACCCAAATGCATATGTAGGATTCTTATGTGCTGATGGAATGATTAATACCGCTTCATATGCCAAATCAAATGGCGCAAACGCTCTCCATCCATCAAGACACAGCTTACAGTATCCAAATTATATGCAGGATGCTAATAGTAATGGTTTAGATGTTAATGTATGGACCGTAAATACAAAGGATCAGCTTGAAGATGCATGTAGGCGTGGCGTGAATGCTTTGATTACAAACTATCCAGATAAAGCTCTTAAAATTTCAAAAACATTAGGAATATAGTCCTATTTCTTTCTTGAAATAAGCCCAAAATTGTTGTAGAATTTAGATAACAATTTTGGGTTTTTATATTACAAAGAAAGTGGGGATAGAACATGTCTGATATTAATGTCATACCAGTCGATTTAGAAAAAAATAATGCGGAGAATCCACCTATACCTGATGCAGGTATATCTGAACAAATAATAGCTGATGCAATAATTTCTGAAAATACATTAGAAAATGTAAACATCACTTCTACAGAGGATATACCAATGATGGATGTTCCTTTGACGGATGCACCTTTGACGGATGTTCCTTTGACAGATGCACCTTTGATGGATACGCCTTTGACAGATGTTCCTTTGACGGATGTTCCTTTGATGGATGTTCCTTTGACAGATGCACCTTTGACAGATGTCATATTAGATGAAACAATGTCTTCAACTATTATCGACAATCCGATCCCAGAAGACACTCAGGTAATAGAAAATACTATTGTACAAGAAAATACTTCAGTTGCAGAAGATACTTTTATAACAGAAGGTACTTCTATAACAGAAGATATTTCCATAACAGAAGATATTTCCATAACAGAAAATTCTACTTTAATAGAAAATATAAATAATATACCAATTTCTCAAGATATTTCTGTTTCAAAAGAAATACCAGCACCAGTCGAGATTACAATTATGGAGGAAATGCCAACACCTTCTGCTGAGACTGAGACTCCTGTTGAAACTGAAATTCCTGTTGAGGCTGAAACTCTTGTTGAAACTGAAATTCCTGTTGAGGCTGAGACTCCTGTTGAAACTGAAATTCCTGCTGAAAATGAAATTTCTGTTGAGGCTGAGACTCCTACTGAAACTGAAACAACTGTTGAAACCGAAACTACTGTTGAAACCGATATTCCAAATATGTCAGTAGAACAAATTGTTGCAGAAATTAATAAAAAAGACGATATAAAGTATGATTTTACATCATGCTTCGAACTTTCAATTGGCGAAAACGGAGGGTCATATATTGCAATCAATCTTGATTCTGCAATAATTAATCAACAATTTGCAATTCAAATTGAGGGAATATGCCCTGTAATGTTTTTAGGAAATTGCATTAGTGTAGCCCATGGCTCAACAATAGCCAAAAAGAATCTTCTTACAAATGAGTTAACTTTAAAAGATGCAAGAGAAGAAACAATAGCATCTATCAACAGAAGTATATCTCTAGTTAGTGAAATCAACCAAACTGTACTTGATAAAAAACCAGAGTTAAATACAATAATTTCTCAGATGCTTAATTTATCGGACGAAAGCAACATAAATACTATTAATGATATGCTTAAAGCATGTAATAGCAGACTTCAAATAGAAAATAATTCTGAAGGCGACCTGATTGTATATGATACCAATAAAATCATTCATTCATTACAAGAAATTCTTTGGAATTTAAGCTTATAATTTATAAAAATCTCACATCAGTGATTTTGTATCATTTATGTGAGATTTTTTATGAATAAAACTATTATATCCATATAAAAAAACAAAATATATGCTATAATAAACAAGGTAAAATATATTTCGCACATATACATATTATATATTAACCTAAGGCATACAAAATTATGAACGGAGAAAAGCAATGGATAATCAAACAAATACCACTCCTCACAAACGTCGAGTGCGATATTCCGGAAAATATCCAAAAAAGTTTGAAGAAAAATATAAAGAACATAATCCAGAAAAATATGCAGATACAATAGCCCATGTCATTGACAAAGGAAGTACTCCTGCTGGAATGCATATATCAATTATGGTTAAGGAAATCCTTGATTTTTTGCAAATTAAACCTGGACAGCAAGGATTAGATGCAACATTAGGATATGGTGGACATACAAGAAAAATGCTTGAGCAATTATCAGGCAATGGACATATTTATGGACTTGATGTCGATCCAATTGAACAGACAAAAACTATTGAACGATTAAGAAATGCAGGTTTTGGCGAAGATATTTTTACACCAAAGCTTATTAATTTTGCAAATATAGATGAGGTTGCAAAAGAAGCTGGCAAATTTGATTTCGTACTTGCAGACCTTGGAGTTTCTTCAATGCAAATTGATAATCCAGAGCGTGGATTTTCATATAAGATTGATGGACCACTAGATCTTCGTATGAATCCCCAAAAAGGTGAAAGCGCTGCCGAAAGACTTCATAATATAACCGAAGAAGAATTTGTTGGAATGCTAATAGAGAATTCCGATGAACCATATGCAGAGGAGATAGCAGAAAAGGTTTTCTTTAAAATGAAAACTGGTGACCCAATGGATACAACAACTGCATTAAGAACTGCTATTACTCAAGCTTTAGTCAGGCTTCCAAAATCAGAGCGGGACGAAGCAGTAAAAAAATCCTGCCAGAGAACCTTTCAGGCATTAAGAATAGACGTAAATAGTGAATTCGAGGTCTTATATTCATTTTTGGAAAAACTTCCAAACATACTTAATCCAGGAGGAAGAGTTGCTATTTTAACCTTCCATTCTGGTGAAGACCGTCTTGTCAAGCAATCCTTCAGGCAATTGCAACGGGAGGGCATTTACTCTGAAGTATCAAAAGATGTAATAAGACCTTCTGCTGAAGAATGCAGAAAAAATGGACGTGCACGCTCGACAAAAATGCGTTGGGCAATAAAAGCATAAAATTACAGGTAGATTTATGGACATAAAACAATTATTGGAAAACGTTAAAAATAATCATATATCTGTTGCGGATGCTGAAAAACTCCTTAAACGTCAGCCATTTGAGGAATTAGGCTATGCAAAATTAGACAGTCACCGCCAACTACGTCAGGGTTTTCCTGAAGTAGTATTTTGCAGTGGTAAAAAGGATGAATATCTTGTAGAAATTTATAAGAAACTTTATGAGATACATGGAGAAGTTCTTGGTACACATGCCTCAGATCATCAATATGAAATTGTTAAAGCAGCTTTACCAGATGTTGTATATGACGAAGAGTCTCATATTTTAAAAATTGAAACTAAATATAAACCTCTTATTGGAAATGTTGTTGTCTGTACAGCAGGTACCGCAGATATTCCTGTTGCAAAAGAAGCTATTCAAACTGCTGAATTTTTTGGAACAAAGACAACTCCAGTATTTGATGCCGGTGTAAGTGGAATTCATAGACTTTTTGACAAACTGGATATTCTTCAGTCAGCTAACTGTATTATTGCTGTAGCTGGAATGGAAGGTGCTCTTGCCAGTGTTATTGGTGGTTTGGTAAGCTGTCCTGTAATTGCTGTTCCCACATCTATCGGATATGGTGCAAGCATGAACGGGCTTTCCGCACTTTTAACAATGATTAATTCATGTGCAAATGGTATTGCTGTTGTAAATATTGACAATGGATATGGAGCTGGCTATATTGCAGCACAGATAAACAGACAATCTGTCAAATCTACTATGGAGGATTACATAAATGAATAAAAAGCTTTATCTTGAATGTTTTTCCGGAATAAGTGGAGACATGACAGTAGCTGCTTTGTTAGATTTAGGGGCGGACCAAGCAGGACTTTTACATATTTTAGAAAATTTACCTATACAGGGATATAATATTAAAATCGAACGTATAAAAAAATCAAGTTTAGATTGTCTTGATTTTGATGTAATCTTAGATAAAGAGCATGAAAATCATGACCATGACATGAATTATTTATATGGTGGCCAACTTAGTCATTGCCACGAATATAATTGCGAACATACTACTAGTCATGAGCATACCCATAATTATGAACACACTCATGTATCTGAGCGTGGTCATGAAAATGCTTATAATCATGAACACTCATATAATCATGAACACGCTCATAATCATGAACACACTCATAATCATGAGCACACTTACCAACACCGTAGATTTCGTGATATAAAAGAAATAATAGAGAAATCTTTATTAACTGAAAATGCTCAAAATATTGCAATAAGAATTTTTGAAATAATAGCACTTGCCGAAGCAAAAGCTCACGGTGAATCCTTTGACAATGTTCATTTTCATGAAGTAGGAGCAGTTGATTCAATTATAGATATTATTTCCGTAGCATATTGCATTGATAATCTTGGAATAAATGATGTAATTGTACCATATTTATGTGAGGGACATGGTACAGTAAGGTGCCAGCACGGCATTTTACCAATTCCGGTTCCCGCTGTGTCAAATATAGTAACAGAACACCAAATCAAATTAAAACTGATAAATATTGATGGAGAACTTGTCACCCCAACGGGTGCAGCAATTGTAGGCGCGCTTCGTACTTCCGATAAATTGCCTGATATTTTTACAATTTCAAAGATCGGATTAGGTGCAGGAAAAAGAGATTATGGTTTATCAGGAATACTTAGAGCAATGTTAATTACTGATACAGAAAGCGAATAAAAGATTTATGACATTACAAGAATTTTTCAAAGAAAATCCTCGAGTCGCATTAGCATTTTCAGGTGGTGTAGACTCAGCATATTTACTCCATACAGCAAAGGAATACGGAGCAACAGTTACTGCATATTTTATTAAAACACAGTTTCAACCACAATTTGAATATGATGATGTCCTTAAGCTTTCAAAGAAAATCAATGTTCCACTTAAAGTTATAGATATTGATATTCTTTCAGATGAGAATGTAAGGAGCAACAATGAGTTAAGATGCTATTATTGTAAACAGATGATTTTTTCATCATTAAAAAAAGCAGCCTTAAAAGATGGCTATAACATTATTATAGATGGAACAAATGCTTCTGATAATGCATCAGACCGACCTGGAATGAAAGTTCTGGCTGAAATGAATATTTTATCACCCCTAAAGATGTGCAACTTAACAAAAGAAGACATTAGAAAACTTTCTAAACAAGCAGGACTTCCAACCTGGGATAAACCAGCATATTCCTGTCTTGCCACCAGAATTCATATGACTGAGGAAATCACAGAACAGACACTGAAAAAAGTTGAAACTGCTGAAGCTTACTTATACTCTTTAGGTTTTGTCGACCATCGTGTAAGGGTATCTGACATGGATGCTGTAATACAAATAGAAAAAATACAGGTTCCACGATTCGAGCAATATGAGCAAACAATCAGCAATAAATTTGAAGAATATTTTGATTCAATTTCCTGGGGCGACAGAGAAGGAAATATAATAGGAAGAATCAAATAGGAAGTATTAATGCATATTCGTTGTAATAGGAGTTTTTATTTCCATTAGAAACCATCTATAAGCATTCTTAATTTGTACCAAAAATAGTTTATTATATATAAATATTAGCGTATGATTATTACATAACATAAACAAAAAACTTAAAACACAGGAGGAGCTTATAATGAGTGAATTATTTGAAAAGATTGAGGAGGCTGTTATCTCAGTCGGTAAAGAGGCATCAAAGGTTGCAAAAGATGCAACACAGGCAGCAAAGGATGCAACAAGTTCAGCAAAAGAAAAAATTGATATTAAATCAAAAGAATACGATATGAAGGTTTTATTTGCTGAGATTGGAAAAGCATATTTCGAAAAACACAGAGATGATGAAGAATTCGAATATGATCAGATGCAGGCACTTATTGATTTAGATAATGAAATCAAGGTATTAAAAGCAGAATAAAAAAATGGAGGTAAGTAGTATTTATTTACCTCCATTTTTTGCGGCTGTGATTTATATTTTTATTTTTATATATTCTTATATTTCCAAAAAATGCTACTATCTTTCCTTCTGATAAACACGGACATAATCAATAATGAATGGATTATTTTTAAAACTTGTAGTCTCATCCGGATATCCAACCCAACTGCCGCCAACTGCAAGATTTAAGATAATATAAAATTCCTGATCAAATGGCGCTGGATATGGAAGTGTCCCTTTTCCTTCTGTTGTAGAATGCCACTCAGTCTCCTCGTGATAGAGAATTCCATCTACATACCATTTTATCTTTCCCGGTTCCCATTCACATGAGAAAGTATGAAAATTATCTGAAAAACTGTCATCCTCAAGAACGTAAGACCCCTGACTTTCATTATGTGGATTACCATAATGAAGCGTTCCATATAATGTTTTAGTGTCATGGCACATTACTTCCATACAATCAATCTCTCCACAACGAGGCCACTGACCATACTTATCCTCATCGTTGGCCATAAGCCAGAATGCAGGTAAATATCCCTTTCCCTGCGGAACCTTTGCTCTGACTTCAAATAAACCATAAATGAATGTTTTTTTATTTTGTGTTGATACGCGACCTGAGGTATAAACAGTCTCATCTGAAGAAATATTTTTTTTAACAGGATTTAGATGTAACATTCCATCTTTAATATAAATATTCTCCTCTGAATCAATATATTCCTGCCATTCCTCATTAACCCAGCCTTTTTCATGAAGCTCTACAGTCCAGTCGTCTCTGTTAAGCTTGTCTCCACTAAATTCATCAGACCATACCATTTTATAACCATCGTAATTTAATTTCTTTGTTTCATTATTATTTGACATAATTGTATCCTCGTAAAATCATTTATTCCTATTATTTTATATAGCAAAAGGTCACAAAAAAATATCAGAATATACTGATTTTTATTAAAATCATGTTGCGATTTATCATAATCTATATTAATATTAATAAAAAAAGAAGTTTGATTTTTTCGTATAAGGGGAGCTGATATAAGCGGCTGAGAGTAGACTATTAGTCTAGACCCGTAACCTGATTTGGATAATGCCAACGTAGGGATATATTTTTAGCACAAATTATGCAGATATGTCTTTTATGGCATATCTGTTTTTTTCCTCATTTGGACTGAAATCTTACTGAAAAACAGGCTCCATATAAAAAATCTTCTTCTAAAACAAGATATAAATATTGCAAGCTCATATGAAATGAATATCAATTAAAACAAATGGAGAACAAAATGGAAAACACAAGAAACTACACAACACAGATGGATGCCGCAAGAAAGGGCATTGTTACAAAAGAAATTGAAATCGTTGCAAAAAAAGAGAACATGAATGTAAATGACCTTATGGAGCTCGTTGCAAAAGGTCAGGTAGCAATTCCGGCAAATATAAATCACAAAAGCCTTGATCCAGAAGGAATTGGAAGCATGCTACGCACTAAGATTAATGTAAATCTTGGTGTATCAAGAGATTGCAAGGATTACGACATTGAGATGCAGAAGGTTATGAGTGCTGTTGATATGGGTGCTGAAGCGATTATGGACTTATCAAGTCATGGAAACACACAGCCTTTTAGAACTAAGCTTACTTCTGAATGTCCTGCTATGATTGGAACCGTACCAGTATATGACAGTGTGATTCATTATCAGAGAGACCTTGCAACACTTACAGCAAAGGACTTTATTGACGTAGTACGACTTCACGCTGAAGATGGTGTTGATTTTGTTACACTTCATTGCGGAATCACAAGAAAAACTATCGAACAGATTAAAAAGCATAAAAGAAAGATGAACATCGTAAGCCGCGGTGGTTCACTCGTTTTTGCATGGATGTCAATGACAGGAGAAGAAAATCCTTTCTATGAATATTATGATGAAATTCTTGATATCTGTGAGCAATATGATGTTACAGTTTCACTCGGAGATGCATGCAGACCTGGATGTCTTGCAGACGCAACCGATGTATGTCAGATTGAAGAACTTGTAAGACTTGGCGAGCTTACAAAGCGAGCATGGGAGCACAATGTTCAGGTAATGGTTGAAGGACCAGGACATGTTCCTCTCGATCAGGTTGCTGCAAACATGAAGGTTCAGCAGACAATCTGTATGGGAGCTCCTTTCTATGTATTAGGACCTCTTGTTACAGATATCGCACCTGGATATGACCACATCACAGCTGCAATCGGTGGTGCAGTTGCTGCAATGAGTGGTGCTGCATTCCTATGCTATGTAACACCGGCAGAACACCTGGCACTTCCAAATGTTGACGATGTAAAACAGGGAATCATTGCCTCAAAGATTGCTGCACATGCAGCTGATATTGCAAAAGGTATTCCTCATGCAAGAGACATCGATGATAAAATGGCAGATGCAAGAAGAGCTCTTGATTGGGATGCACAGTTTGAATGTGCCCTTGACCCTGAAACAGCAAGGGCAATCAGAGATTCAAGAAGTCCTGAAGACGACCACAGTGAAGCTTGTTCGATGTGCGGAAAATTCTGTGCAGTACGAAGCATGAATAAAGCACTGTCTGGTGAATATATTGATATATTATAAAATCAAAAGCTAAGCATATTGAAAAAAAGTTTGACAGTTAAACTTCATTGTGATAATGTATTAATATCTTAGGAAAAGAGGAAAGGTTTTTGTTAATTGCAAATTTAATTGAGGAAGTAACTGAATAGTTTTGCACGAACACCCATTTTGGATGTTTATGCCCTTATCGATTTGCAATATGCTTCACAATATATGTACAATTTTGAGCATGGCAGATGTCATGCTCTTTTTATATGTATACGGATAAAATACAGCTGAACCATATTGGGGATAGCTGTATTTTTTGTGCTTGTGAAGATTTCGTAAATTTTCTGCTGAAATATTTAACTTAGTTTTGAAAGGAAATTATTATGAATAAAACAGAAAACATTCTTGAATTCAATAAGATAAAAACACTTTGGGCTGACAACGCCGTTACAGATGCTGTAAAAGAACAGATTAATATGATAGAGCCGTATTTTGACGAATCAATGCTTATATCAATGCAGACTCAGACTACGCAGGCTCGTGAAATGATTGAAAAATGTGGTACACCACCTATTCCATCTATGTCTGGAATTTCGGAGCTTTTAAAGACTGCTGACAAGGAAGGGCGACTAAGTCCTGAGGCTTTAGAGAGCATTGGGGTGATGCTTGTAGCAGTAAGACGACTTAAAACTTATTTGAACCGCTGCAAGGATTTTGCTTTTTCACTGGCTTTCTATGATGAGAATCTTGATTCATGCGATGATTTAATTGACCAGCTTCAGATGCAGATTCGCGCAGGAAGAGTTGATGATTTTGCAAGTAAACTGCTTAGTTCTATTAGAAAAGAATTAGGGACACTTGATACAAAAATGCGAGACAAGGTTAATCAGATGATTCGAAGTAACAAGAAATACATGTCTGAATCCTTCGTTGTAGAACGAAATGGACACCTTTGCCTTCCTGTAAAATCGGAATATCGACCAAAAATTGATGGAAAAGTAATGGATAAATCTTCAACTGGAAGCACCTTCTTCATAGAACCAACTACAGTTGGAAAATACTTTGATGATATTTCACTTCTTAAGATTGAAGAGGAAAATGAAGTACTTCGTATATGTTATGTTCTTACAGCAGAAATTCTAGAAAAAGAACAGGCTATTCTCGATAACATAAGAACAATAGAAAAGCTTGATTTTGCTTTTTCCAAAGGAAAATTAAGCATAGATTGCAATGGAATTGAGCCAAATATAAACACAGACAGAATCATAAGATTATCTAAGGCACGTCATCCACTGTTGAATCAGACCAGCTGCATTCCGCTCGATTTTAAAATCGGCGATAACGCAAACGGCCTTATAATCACAGGTCCTAATACAGGTGGCAAAACAGTAACGATAAAAACAGTTGGACTCCTATGTCTTATGGCTCAATGCGGACTTCATGTACCATGTCAGGAAGCTGACATATGTATGAATGCCAATATTTACTGTGACATCGGAGATGGACAGAGCTTATCTGATAGTTTATCAACTTTTTCGGCTCATCTTAAAAATATTCTAGCCATAGTCGACGAAGTATCGGAGGAAAGCCTTGTACTTTTCGATGAGCTCGGCTCTGGAACAGATCCAGCCGAAGGCGCTGGAATTGCAATTGCTATATTAAAGGAATTAAAAGCAAGAAATTGCCTGTTTTTAGTAACCACCCATTATCCGGAAGTAAAGCAGTTCGGAGAAGATGAGGATGGAATAATTAATGCCAGAATGGATTTTGACAAAGATACTTTAGCTCCACTTTACAAGCTGATAATAGGTCAGTCAGGAGAGAGCTGTGCCTTTTCTATAGCAAAAAGACTTGGCATGTCAAAAGAGATGTTAACCAATGCTGCTATAGCGGCTTATGGTAATAATTATAAACAGCACCTGCCAGCATCAGATGTAGAGAGTGAAAATACTCCTGATAATACAGAAAAGACTTATGATGCATCCACAAAACGACCAAAAGCAGGGCACATAATAACAAAGAAAAAAGGTATAAAAGAGGATGGAAACACTCGTGCCAAATCCTTTAACGTTGGCGACAGCGTAATGATTTATCCGGACAGGAAAATTGCTATAGTATGCAAAAAAGCCGATGATAAAGGAATCTTAAGAGTTCAGCTGCCAAACAAGAAAATTTACATTAACCACAAGAGGGTTAAGCTTTGGGTAGCTGCAGATGAGTTATATCCTGATGATTATGATTTTTCAATCATATTTGATTCAGTTGCAAATAGAAAACTTCGTCATCAGATGAATAGAAAATTTACGGAAGGAGAAATTAGCCATGAAGAATAACAAGAGAAACGAGGACAACAGAATTAACTAACCAATCACAGACAACAATAGGGAGGGAAGAATAGATGATTGAGGTTAAAAACATTAGTAAGGATTTCGTATCCGCAAAGAAATACCCTGGACTTAAAGGGGCAATTAAAGGACTTTTTTCTAATGAAAAAGTTGTAAAAGA
>JAXJVZ010000018.1:0-6027 GCA_036308285.1 Agathobacter sp.
ATACACATTAACAACCATAAGGCACTGATAATCATGCAGTCCATAAGACTTCCCAGTGCCTGAAAGAATTTATTATCCGCATTAAAAAATCTATCCATTGTCCCACCTCTTTTATCTGTTTACTTGTTATCGGCTTTCTTTTTTATCGGCTTTTTCTTTTGCCTGTTCTTCTCTCATTCGTTTTCTTTCTTCAGGTGTTGGGCGTTCTTTTTTGCGTCCTATGTACACATTCCACTTATTATATGCTTCCTGGGCATTTTTGGATTTGTATATTATTTCTCTTTCTTCTCCGACTACGTCTGTAATACTGTACCATCCGCGGTCGTACTGAAATTCAGACACCTTGTTATCAAATTCCTTGGTTCCGAGAACGAATTTATGTATCGCCTGATGATGCTGTGCCATTTTATGCCTCCTGTTGTTCTTCTCTTTCAAGGACGTATTCTACCGCTGCCTTAAGAAGAGGATTCTTATTGGTTTCTTCTTTGCCTGCTAATTCTCTGGCTTCTTCTGCTGTAAATAATTCTCTTAATACTACCTGGTGTTCCTTTACCGGAATGTAGGCTACTTTGTTCTCATCGAATACTGATTTTAGTACGTAGTATTCTATTGTCTGGGCGCCTTTTGTGGCAGATAACTGTACTATGTTGTCTACGATACATACGCCTTGTGTTTCACTGTATATTTCCTGTTTCTTCTGAAACATAATTGTTCCTCCATATTTCTTTACGACCTTTTTATAATAACATATGTTACCTCATTTTTCAATTTCATGATATAATGGATTGGCTCGCACTTTTTGCGGGTGGTGGCTCCGGGATTTGGGCGGCGTATATACATGTTGTTTTGGACGCGCTCTCGCTCGGATAAGAACGTAGCGGTACTAAATTCGCAGACTGCGCTGCATTCTGCTCATTAAGTGCCGACGTTCTTATACGGTCCAAAACAACATGTATATACGCCACCCAAATCCCGGAGGGAAATGTTTCGATTATGTGCGAGGGTTGGAAATTTGAATCATTTTTTCGAGATTGTTTTTTTCAGCAGATATTTACTTGGGGGGAACGTGGTTTCTTTTTTCTCCATTTATAGAAGTGAGAGTCTCCCTAACTGAGATGAAGAAAATTTACTTCGTTTGAGACGGGGTATGATGGTGGTTTGGCAAATTGGAATTGAGTTAGTATGTAGTATATTTTTTAGGAGTGTTTGCGATGAAGAAAGTGGCTGTTTTTAATGATTTATCGGGGTTTGGGAAGTGTTCGCTTACGGCGGCTATTCCGGTGCTTTCGGCCTTGGGGGTGCAGTGTTGTCCGATGGCTTCGGCTGTTCTTACAGGGCAGACGGGGTATCCTTTTTATCATTCTACTGATCTTACGGATATGATTTTGCTTTATAAAGAGGCGTGGATGAAGAATGATGCTCATTTTGAGGGAATTTATAGCGGCTTCATGACCGGGCCACAGCAGATTGAGAAATTTTTTGAGTTTTTGGATGTGTTTTATGAGGATAATACTTTTCTGCTGGTTGATCCTGTTATGGGGGATGATGGCAGTACTTATCCTATTTATTCTGATAAGCTGTTGGAATATATGAAGGATCTTAGCTATAGGGCTGATTTGATTACTCCTAATCTTACGGAGGCTTGTCTGCTGGCGGATTATGATTTGGCTAAGGCTTATAAATATAAAGATAGTGAGAGTCTTCTTGGAATTGCAACTGAGATTGGCCAGTGTCTTAGAGAAAAGGCTAACGGAGAGCAGGAGGTTGTTATTACCGGTATAAAGTGTAGCGGCAAGTCTTCTCCCTTTATTTATAACCTGGCAGTTACACCTGATGGATGTTTCACTAGTAAATCTCATTATTTTGATAAGAGCTTTTCCGGGACTGGTGATCTGTTTGCTTCTGTCATGTGTGGTGCCAAGCTTAGAGGTCTAGGAACTGAAGAAGCGATGAAGCTTGCAAGCTCTTTCCTCTATCACAGTATCGCCGATACTCTTTGTGATGATGTGTGCACTGCTGATGGCGTTAATTTTGAAAAATTTCTTATAGAACTAATTCAAGGGGTGAAGTAATTTCACCCCTTGTTTGATCTTTTATTTCTATTCAGAACGCCACCCATACATTCGCAAAATGGCACAAGATTCTGAATAGTTACTTTTTTATTTAAATAAATCTGTTGAATAGTAACGATCTCCGCTGTCTGGAAGAAGCGCTACAATTGTCTTGCCTTTTGATTCTGGTCTCTGTGCCACTTCTATTGCTGCCTTAAGTGCTGCGCCTGATGAAATTCCTACAAGTACACCCTCTTCTTTTGCTATTACTTTTCCGAATTCGAAGGCATCGTCGTTCTCGATGGTTATAATTTCATCGTAAACCTCTGTGTTAAGTGTTGCCGGTACAAAGCCCGCTCCAATTCCCTGAATCTTATGCGCTCCTGCCTGACCAGTTGATAATACAGCCGATGATGCCGGCTCAACTGCTACTACTTTTATATCTGCCTTCTTTGACTTAAGATATTCGCCAACTCCTGTAATTGTTCCGCCTGTTCCAACTCCGGCTACAAATACATCTACATCTCCATCTGTATCTTCCCAGATTTCCGGTCCGGTTGTCTTGCGATGTGCTTCTGGGTTTGCAGGGTTCTCAAACTGCTCTGGAATAAAGCTATCTGGGATTTCAGCATGGAGCTCATTTGCTTTTTCAATTGCTCCTTTCATTCCCTTTGTTCCATCTGAAAGAACAAGCTCTGCCCCATATGCTTTTATTATATTACGGCGCTCAATGCTCATCGTTTCAGGAAGGACAATAATAATTTTGTATCCCTTTGCCGCTGCTATTGCTGCAAGTCCTATTCCTGTATTTCCTGATGTTGGCTCAATAATTGTTGAGCCTGGCTTAAGCTTTCCATCACGCTCTGCCTGCTCAATCATCTCCTTTGCAATTCTATCCTTTACTGAGCCTGCTGGATTAAAGTATTCAAGCTTTGCAAGAAGCTTTGCCTCCAAATTATATTTCTTCTCCACATGTGTAAGTTCTACAAGTGGTGTCTTACCAATAAGTTCTAATGTTCCCTGATAAATCTTTGACATAATAAATTCCTCCATAATTTTTCTATTTCTCATTATTAAATCGGTTATCCTAGGTGTTTACTAGGATTTGTTGTTGATATAAATATATCCTCGTTTTCCTAGTAAGTCAATAGGAATTTTAAAAAACTTATGAAAAAATATTTATTTCTCTATTGTTCCTCCGCATAAAATGTGGTCATCCTGATAAAACACTCCTGCCTGTCCCGGTGTCATGGCGCGCTGTGGCTCATCAAATACACATTCTATATGGTTATAATCAATTGGCCTTAACGTGCATGGGGCTCCCTGATGTGAATATCTTATCTTTCCGATTGCTCTCATGCCTGGCTCTATATCTGCCTGTGACATATAATTTACACCACTTAGAATACAGGTATCTGTAAAAAGGTTTTCATTCTTACAGATTACAATTTCATTAGTATCCATCCTGAGTTCTTTTACAAACAAGGGCGTATCTGCTGTAATTCCAAGTCCTTTTCTCTGACCAATTGTATAATGGATGATTCCTTTGTGCCGGCCTAAAATATTCCCATTTTCATCTACAAAGTTGCCCGGCTTGTAAGCTCTTCCTGTTTCATTCTCAATAAATGATGCATAATCGTGATCCGGCACGAAGCATATATCCTGACTATCGCTCTTATGTGCTACCGGAAGACCAGCTTTTTCTGCAATATTTCTTATCTCGGATTTTTCATATTCTCCTACAGGCATGAGAGTTCTCTTTAACTGTTCCTGTGTGAGATTGTACAGCGCATACGTCTGGTCTTTTGCTGCCGTCACGGAATTTTGAATGGTATATCTTCCATTTGGGAGCTGGCTGATTCTGGCATAATGACCCGTTGCAATGTAGTCTGCTCCTATTTCTAATGAACGGGTAAGGAGAGATTCCCATTTTACGTATCTATTGCATGCTATACATGGATTTGGTGTGTAGCCTCTTTCGTATTCTGACACAAAATAGTCAATTACATTTTTCTTAAAATCCGCTTTGAAATTCATTACATAATATGGAATATCAAGGACATTTGCCACTCTTCTTGCGTCGTCAACAGCGGATAAACCACAGCATCCACCTTCTAATGCTTCTTTGAATATATCATCATCCTGCCAGATTTGCATTGTCACTCCAATTACATCGTATCCCTGCTCTTTTAAAAGATATGCTGCAACTGATGAATCTACTCCACCCGACATTCCAACTACTACTTTTTTCTTCATTTATTTCTCCTGTTTAAGGACGCATCTGCACCCTTGGTAAATTCAAGATATTTTGTAGCTATTAAAAACTCCATCCATACATTGGCAAAACCTCTCCAATGCGTATTTATATTACGTAAGTTCCGTTCTTCTCGTTCTGCCAGTCTACCAGATCCTGAAGTGTTATATTATCAACTACACCTGATATTGCATCGTTAATTTTCTTCCAGACCATTATGGTTACGCAACTGTCCTGTCTATCGCAGATAACTTCATCATCTTCTATGCAGGCTACCGGAGCAAGACTTCCCTCTGTGAGTCGTAAAATCATTCCGACTGTATACTCTTTTGGATCTTTTTTTAGAAGATATCCACCCTGTGCTCCTCTTATACTTCTTACAAAACCGGCACGGTTGAGTACTGATATTATCTGTTCCAGATATTTATCTGAAATGTTCTGCCTTTTTGCTACATCCTTAAGGCTGACTGGTGTCCCATCGCTTCGCTCTGCTAAATCTATCATTAATCTTAATGCATAACGTCCTTTTGTTGATATCTTCATCTGTCGTCATCCTTTCTTAACCCTGTATATCCTACTGTTTTACTATATATTCCTTTTTTCTACTTGTCAACAAGTGAATTTATCATCTCCCATGTAAGACTGAAACTCTCAACATTTGTTGGAATTTCACTTTTCTTTATCCACTTTGCCATAGATAATTCTTCCTCGTCCATTACAATATCAGTATCTCCATCAGCCTCGCAGAAATACCCCACAAGAATATTATCCGCAAAGCCCCATGGCTGAGACTTATAGTATCTGATATTTTTTACATTTATTCCTGCCTCTTCCATGACTTCACGCCGTACGGTCTGCTCTAAGGATTCACCCACTTCGTTAAAGCCTGCGATTAATGCAAGGTTTTTGTACTCACGATCCCTGTATTTTGTTACAAGTATTTTATCCTCATGTGTTACTGCAACAATCACTGCCGGATTAATCCTTGGATAAATCATATTGCCACAGGATGGGCAACGCATCATTCTCTCTTTTTTATCATGAATCAGCTCATGACCGCATACACCACAGAATACACTTTTTTCATACCAGCCATTCAGATGCATTCCGGTTATTGAAACAAGGGCAAAGGCATTAGGACGAACCTGGCGGAAGAAGTTCCTGTTTTCAAAGGTGGCTCGCATGCCTTTTTCTGATAGCATCTGCCTGACTATTTCAGCTTCATTTTCTTTTAATGTACACCTGAAATATGCAGTGTCATCCAGTCTGAACAGATATGTAAGTTCATTACACATATCTGCTATTTTATTATACTCCGGGAAATCTATATCATGTTCCTTGTCGCTTACATGAACGACAAGTAACTGTCCATTATTAAAAAACATGACTTTACTGTTAGAATCAGGTGCTCTGTCTATGTATTCTATTCTAAAACTGTGTTCTCCGATATCCTGTATCATATGTTCTCCTTTCGCCCAATCAATTATATTTTAACATAACTAAAAATATCCCCGTCTTACGACGAGGACTTAATACTTTTCCAAATAAAAACCGAGCATTCCGCTTCGAAATCTCACAATAGACGTTACCTTCACAGTTAACTCCCCCCAGGCACCCTCACGTCACATGAAAGCTTCTGCTTAGGGCTGCTGTATTCCTACCCTGACCCGGTTCACAGATTTCCATTGCGCAAGACCCAGACGTCAACGCCACTTATGAAGG
>JAXJVZ010000019.1:0-9959 GCA_036308285.1 Agathobacter sp.
ACCGCTATGTTGCGCCCCGAGCGAAAGCGTGTCTGAAAAAATATATGTAACCCCAATTCTCAGATGCGCAATTCCGTACCCCCCACGCTCACAATTTAAATATATTATATCATAAGTTTTGACAAAGAACAATTTGAGAATTATACTGATATAGTTGGAGAAAAATTATGAAAAGCGACAATAAATATGATACTAATTTTTATATAACAGGACTTGTATTAATTGCAATGTCGATAATATTAATAATAATATTTCGGGTATTTGGAACAGCCTGGCTGGCACTCCTGCCAAAATGCTTTTTTCATATAACAACAGGTTATTATTGTCCTGGATGCGGAGGGACAAGAGCTATAATATATCTATTTAAAGGCCAGCTGTTAAAATCGTTTTTTTATCATCCATTAGTGCTATATTTAGCTATAGTTGGTGGCTGGTTTATGATATCACAGACTATAGAGAGAATTAGTGCTTCAAGAATAAAAATAGGAATGCACTTTAGAACAATTTACTTATGGATTGCTGTTATATTAATTACAGTTAATTTTGTCATAAAAAATGGGGCCCTTCTCTTATTTGAAGTAGCCCTTATGTAGCAATATTTGTAGTAATATTTTATTGTTGAAATGTAATTCCATAATTTGTGCTATATGCGTTGAGTATTCCGTCAATGCTACCGTAAAGCCCAAGGAGAAAGAAAAAAGTGAAAGCATAAATTATGAATGTTAAAATAATGCCGGCAATTCCAACCCAGAGTCCGGCAATGGCTTTTTCGCTCATTTTGTAATTGCCACCGCGTGAAAGAAAAGCGAACATAATTGCAAGCGCGCCACATGGGATGGAAATATATAAAATAAGGCATGTAACAACAGAAATAATGCCAAGAATTAAAGCGGCACTCTCCATCTTGCGGACGCTGCTGTTATAATATAAAAAATCAGACATAAAAAATCTCCTAACAATTGTATTCAGTTTATTTTAGCATGATGCAGTTAAAAGGGAAAGGAAAAATGTGAGGTAATACAATGGATATCAATTTGCAGATTGCACAGGAACTTGGTGTAATGAAAAAACAGGTCGATGCGGCCGTTAAATTAATAGATGAGGGGAATACGATTCCTTTTATCGCCCGATATAGAAAGGATGTAACAGGAGGGCTCAATGATGAGGTTTTAAGGGAGCTTTCAGAGAGACTTACATATTTAAGAAACCTAGAGGATAAGAAGCAGACAGTTCTTGCAAGTATAGAAGAGCAGGGAAAGTTAACAGAAGAATTAAAGGCCCAGATTCTTGAGGCCCAGACACAGGTTGCTGTAGATGATTTGTACAGACCATACAGACCGAAGAGACGTACAAGAGCAACTGTTGCAAAAGAAAAGGGCTTAGAACCACTTGCGGATATCATTATGGCCCAGGAGAATGCGACAGATCTGGCTCAGGAAGCTGCAAAGTATGTTGATGCAGAAAAAGAAGTGACAAACATAATAGAAGCAATTGATGGAGCAAAGGATATTATTGCTGAGATAATTTCTGATACAGCAGATTACAGAACAAGAATAAGAGACCTTACAATGCAAAAGGGACGTCTTTCATCTGTGGCAAAGGATCCGGAGGCTGAATCAGTATATGAAATGTATTATGAATACGATGAAGCTCTCACAAAGGTTGCTGGTCATAGAACGCTTGCATTAAACCGTGGAGAAAAAGAGAAGATTCTTACCGTAAAGATTGAAGCACCACAGGAAGATGTTATTGCTTATTTGCAGAAGCAGGTTATTACGGGAACAAATCCTGATATTGTACACGTTTTAAAAGAGGTAATTGAAGATGCGTATGAGCGTCTGATTGCACCGGCGATTGAGAGGGAAATAAGAAATGAACTGTCAGAAAAGGCGGAAGATGGAGCCATCAGGGTATTCGGTAAGAATCTTGAGCAGCTTCTTATGCAGCCTCCAATTGCAGGACAGGTGGTGCTCGGATGGGATCCGGCTTTTAGAACAGGATGTAAGCTGGCTGTAGTTGACCCAACTGGAAAAGTATTAGATACAACTGTAATTTTCCCGACAGCGCCACAGTTTAAAGTGGATGAGGCAAAAGCAGTGTTAAAGCAGCTTATTTCAAAATACAATGTTACACTTATCTCGCTTGGAAATGGAACTGCATCAAGAGAGTCAGAACAGGTTATTGTAGAGCTTTTAAAAGAAATTCCGGTGCCGGTTCAGTATATTATCGTAAATGAAGCAGGAGCCTCAGTATACTCAGCAAGTAAGCTTGCAACAGAAGAGTTCCCTAACTTTGATGTGGGACAAAGAAGTGCAACATCAATGGCAAGACGTCTTCAGGACCCATTGGCAGAGCTTGTAAAGATTGATCCAAAGTCAATCGGTGTGGGCCAGTATCAGCATGATATGAACCAGAAGAAGCTCAGCGAGGCGTTAGGCGGAGTGGTAGAAGACTGCGTTAATAAGGTTGGAGTAGATTTGAATACTGCATCAGCATCACTCATGGAATATATTTCAGGTATTTCAAAAGTGATAGCAAAGAACATTGTGGAATACAGAGAAGGAAACGGAGAATTTACCTCACGTTCCCAGCTCCTTAAAGTGGCAAAGCTTGGACCAAAAGCATATGAGCAGTGTGCGGGATTTATGAGAATCACAGGTGGAAAGAATCCACTTGATGCAACAGGAGTACATCCGGAGTCTTATGATGCAACAAAGGCATTACTTGAAAAGCTTGGATATACAATGGAAGATGTAAAATCCAGAAATGTTGTAGGAATCTCTAAAAAGATAAGTGATTACAATGCTCTTGCAGAGGAACTCGGAGTAGGAGAGATTACACTTACAGATATTGTAAAAGAGCTTGAGAAGCCGGCAAGAGACCCACGTGAAGATATGCCGAAGCCAATTTTAAGAAGTGATGTACTTGAGATGAAGGACCTGACTCCGGGAATGGTATTAAAAGGAACTGTTCGAAATGTTATTGATTTTGGAGTGTTTGTTGATATCGGTGTTCACCAGGACGGACTTGTTCATATTTCAGAAATCTGTGACCGTTATATAAGTCATCCGTTAGAGGCTGTAAGCGTTGGGGACATAGTTGATGTCCAGGTTATGTCAGTTGATATTAAGAAGCAGAGAATCCAGCTTACCATGAAAATTGGTACAGGAAGTGATTCCGGTGATAAAAAAGAAAACAAAAAAACAGAGGCAAAGAAATCAAATAAACAAAAGTCAGCTGACAAAAAAGCAAATGACTTAAAATCAAATGGCAAAAAGTCAAATGGACCAAGAACAAATGTGCAGAAAGCATCAGGTCAGAGTAAGTCTGGTAAAAACGGACAGAAGAAGAATTTCAAAAAAGGAAATAGTTTCTTTGATGGAATTATTATTGAATAATTCATGGAAAAATATGAATTAAAATACATAGGAATATAGCAAGAGGAGTAAAACTATGACTGGTTCAACAAACAAAAGATTTAACACGAGGGTTCTTGTAGGAACAGCAATGCTAAGTGCTGTTGCATTTGTATTACAGTATATAGAAATTTCCATACCTATTATGCCGGCTTTTATAAAGTTTGATTTCTCAGATCTTCCGGCACTTATCGGAGCATTTGCATACGGACCAGTGGCTGGTATTATGATAGAGTTTATCAAGAATCTTATTCACTGCGCATTTTCTCAGAGTGCAACAGTAGGAGAACTTTCCAACTTTATATTAGGGGCAGTTTTTGCAGGAACTGCAGGACTGGTTTACAAGTGTAAGAAAAATAAAAAGACTGCACTTGCTGGTGGAATTTTAGGAGCCTTATTAATGGGAGTTATCTGCATACCTTCAAACTATTTTGTTGTATATCCTTTTTATTACAAGGCATACATGCCGGAGGAGGTTGTTCTTCAGATGTACCAGGTTATTTTGCCTGGGGTGAAGAATATAATGCAATGCCTTTTGATTTTTAATCTTCCATTTACAATTGCAAAGGGGTTAATATCAACAGGAATAACAATGCTTGTATATAAGAGACTTTCACCAGTTTTAAAAGGAAGACAAATGTAGTAAAACTTTTCATTTTGGCTTATAGATGATATAATTAACACAAATTTGTATATGGAGAATTAACTTGAAAACTAAATTTGATATTCAGCTTACTAATAAGGATTTATATGGATTTAATATTTACCAGACATACAGAAGCGGCCAGGGAATCCTGTCGCTTCTTATTGGACTTATTGTGTTTGTGATGGCGGGGATAAGCTTTACACAATCTAATATATCAATGGGGCTTTTATATATTTTGTTTGGTGTAGTGGTAATTGCATATATTCCGGGTTCGTTATGGCTCAGAGTAAATCAGACAATGAAGACAAACAGTGTATTATCAGGAGTGCTTCATTATGAGGTGTCAGAAAAAGCAATAAAAGTAACAGCTGGTGAAGAAACTGCTGAATTACCATGGGAAATGATATATAAGTTTGTTGCGAATGATAAGAATGTACTGATATATTCAAACAGAATTAATGCTTATGTAATCCCAAGAAGTCAGTTAGGCGATTGTTATGAAAGCCTTGTAGAGATTGCAAAAACGCAGCTTCCAAAATACAGGCTTAGGATTAAATAGAATAGGAATAGCGAATGGAACAGATAAGAGTAGTAGAAACTTTTTCGGCAGAAGAGACATTAAAGCTTGGAGAACAGATGGGAAGGGAAGCAAAACCAGGAACTGTCTGTACCTTAGTAGGTGATCTTGGTGTGGGTAAGACTGTATTCACACAGGGGATTGCAAAGGGCTTAGATATAGAAGAATCAATTTGCAGCCCGACATTTACAATTGTCCAGGTCTATGAAGAAGGAAGAATGCCATTTTATCACTTTGATGTATATCGTATCGGAGATATCGAGGAGATGGATGAAATTGGATATGAGGATTATTTTTACGGAGATGGACTTACCATGATAGAGTGGGCTAATCTCATCGAAGAAATTCTTCCGGTCAACAGAATAGATATAACTATCGAAAAAGATTTGGAAAAAGATTTTGATTACAGAAAAATAACAATCAAAGAGGTACATGAATAGATGAAGGTGCTTGCATTAGACAGCTCAGGACTTGTTGCCAGTGTTGCGATTGTCCAGGATGACGAGTTATTGGGCGAATACACAATTAACCATAAAAAGACACATTCACAGACACTTCTTCCGATGTTAGATGAAGTGGCAAAAATGATAGAATTAGATATGAATTCAATTGATTTTATTGCAGTATCAGCAGGCCCGGGTTCATTTACAGGGTTAAGAATTGGCTCAGCTACTGCAAAGGGACTTGCACTTGCGCTTGATAAGAAGATTGTGTCGGTTCCAACAATTGATGCTATGGCATACAATCTCTGGGGATCTGATGCCCAGATTTGTCCTATTATGGATGCAAGGCGTAATCAAGTGTATACAGGATTGTACCAGTTTGAGGATGACCATATGAATACGATTTTGCCAGAATGTGTTCTTATGATAGATGAAATCGTTTCCAGGATTAATGAGAGTGGAAAGAAAACAGTATTTCTTGGTGATGGAGTAGCTGTTTTTAAAGAGTATATAGAAGGCAATATTAAGGTGTCATATTCATTTGCTCCTGCTAACA
Organism: Agathobacter sp.; assembly: GCA_036308285.1. Lineage (GTDB taxonomy): Bacteria > Bacillota > Clostridia > Lachnospirales > Lachnospiraceae > Roseburia. The sequence goes on from JAXJVZ010000019.1 coordinate 5,639, forward strand.
ATAACAAGCAGAGAGCTTCAAGTGTCGCAGCACTTGGAATTGAACTTTATAAAGCTGGTAAAGCCGAGGATGCAAAGGAACATAAGCCAGAGTATCTTCGTCTCTCTCAGGCAGAAAGAGAACGTCAGGAAAAAGTAAGGGATTTTAAAATATGTTAATTCGCAAAATGACAGAGCAGGACATCTGCAGGGTATGGGAGATAGAGAAACAGTCTTTTTCCATGCCATGGAGCGAAGATGGTTTTATGGCAGCACTTTCGATGGAGGATAACATTCTGATAGTTGCAGAGGATGAGGGCAGGATATTGGGTTATGCCTGCACGTATGTATCGTTTGATGAGGGAGAGCTTACTAATATTGCAGTGCTTCCGGATGCAAGAAACTCAGGTGTTGGAAAAGCATTGTTAAGTACCCTTAAAAGCGAGGCGGTTAAGAAAAATTTATCAAGAATTGTATTAGAGGTTCGTGTGTCCAATGATGTAGCCAGACATGTCTATAAGGAATTGGGTTTTTATGAACTTGGAATCAGAAAGAATTTTTATGAACAACCGGTGGAGGATGCTATGATAATGTCCTGCACTTTGGAGGAAGATTAATGTTAGATGTTTGTTTACTGGGGACAGCTGGAATGATGCCTCTCCCACATAGATGGCTTACTGCACTTATGCTTAGATATAATGGCAGCAGTCTTCTTATTGATTGCGGTGAGGGTACCCAGATTGCAATGAAGGAAGCTGGACTTAGTTTTAAGCCTATAGATATTTTATGTATAACACATTTTCATGCGGATCATGTCAGCGGTCTGCCAGGCCTATTGCTTACTATGGGCAATGCAGAGAGGACAGAACCACTTACCATAATAGGTCCCAAAGGACTTACAAGAGTGGTGAGTGCAATGAGAACGATTGCACCTGAATTACCATTTGAAATTGAATGTATTGAGATGAATGAAGCTGATGAGTATTTTGAGATAAACGGTTACTGTATACATGGTTTTAAAGTTAGGCATAATGTTTTGTGCTATGGATATTCAGTTGAGATAAAAAGACAGGGAAGATTTTCAGTTGAAGCAGCAAAAGAGAAAAATATTCCAATTAAGCTGTGGAATCCACTTCAAAAAGGACAGACCATTGAGGCTGATGGTGTGACATATACACCTGATATGGTGCTTGGACCTGCGCGAAAAGGAATCAAACTGACCTATTGCACAGATAGCAGACCTCTTGATAAAATTGTAGAGGCAGCAGAAAATTCAGACTTATTTATCTGCGAGGGAATGTATGCAGAGAAAGAAAAGCTTGCAAAGGCAAAGCAGTATAAGCATATGACATTCTATGAAGCTGCGGACATGGCGAAGAAAGCAAATGTTAAAGAAATGTGGCTTACACATTTTTCACCTTCGCTCGTGAGAGCTGAAGACTATATGCCACAGGTAAGAGAAATATTTGCCAATTCGCATTTAGGAAGAGATGGAAAGAGCGTTGAACTGGTATTCCAGGAGGATTAACATATGAAAAAAATTGGTGTTTTTGTAGCTGTATTGTTATGTATATGTGCGGTTTTAGGAGGTTTTTATTATGTTATTGATAAGAACAAAACCGCTGCGGAAGATAATACAAAACTTACGGAGGTAGAAAAGGTTATAACAAAGGATCTTGATTCGTCATATCCAAAGACTCCTCGAGAGGTTGTAAAATATTACAACAGGATTATTAGCTGTTATTATGCTGATCAGTATTCAGAGGAGCAGTTTGAACAGCTTGCAGACAAGGCTATGCAGCTTTTTGATGAGGAGCTTATTGCAAATAATCCAAAGGAATCATATATGCTTTCGGTAAAAAATGATGTGGAAAAATATGTATCTGAGTCCAAGTCAATCTCCCAGTCTAATGTATGTGCAAGTAATGATGTAATTTACAAGACTATTGACGGAAAAGAGTGCGCATTTGTTATGGCATCATATTTTATCAAGGAAGGCGGTTCATATTCGAAGACTTTCCAGCAGTATGTGCTTCGCAAGGATGACAAAGGGTGCTGGAAGATATTGGGATATGAAAAAGCACAGGGAGATTTTTCAGATTATGAGTAACATAAATACAGAAAAAGAAATCAGAATTCTTGCAATAGAAAGCTCGTGTGATGAGACTGCAGCAGCTGTAGTTGTTAATGGACGAGACTTAAGATCAAATGTTATTTCCTCGCAGATAGATTTACATACATTGTATGGTGGAGTAGTTCCGGAGATAGCCTCAAGAAAGCATATTGAGAAGATTAATCAGGTTATTGAACAGGCTCTTTCGGATGCTAAGATGACATTAGATGATATTGATGCAATAGGTGTAACATATGGTCCGGGACTTGTAGGAGCTCTTCTGGTCGGAGTGGCAGAGGCAAAAGCTATTAGTTATGCAAGGAATATACCACTTGTAGGAGTGCATCATATTGAAGGGCATATAAGTGCTAACTATATTGAGAATGAGGATTTAGAACCGCCGTTTTTATGCCTTGTGGTGTCGGGTGGTCATACGCATCTTGTGAGAGTGATTGATTATGGAGAATATGAGATTCTTGGAAAAACACGGGATGATGCTGCCGGCGAAGCCTTTGACAAGGTGGCCAGAGCAATAGGACTTGGATATCCGGGCGGACCTAAGATAGAAAAAGCATCGCATGAAGGAAATCCTGAAGCGATTACATTCCCTCGTGCAAAGGTGGCAGATGGAGTTTATGATTTTAGCTTTAGTGGACTGAAGTCAGCGGTACTTAATTATCTGAATGGGGCTAAGATGAAGGGGGAGGAGATTAACCCTGCAGATGTTGCAGCCTCTTTCCAAAAATCTGTTACAGATGTGCTCGTGGGTCATGCGGCAGATGCCATAGACCAATATGGCATGGATAAATTTGCGATTGCAGGTGGGGTGGCATCCAACGGTGTTATCAGATCTGCCATGGAAGAAATGTGCAGGGAAAAAGGTGTGAGGTTCTATCGTCCGTCTCCTGTTTTGTGTACAGATAATGCTGCAATGATTGGTGCGGCAGCATATTATGATTTCATTGCTGGGAAAAGAGCAGGACTCGATCTGAATGCCGTACCAAATCTTAAGCTTGGAGAATAATTATGGATAAGATAACTGCAATAGTCCTTTCTGCTGGAAAAGGCAGTAGAATGCAAAGTGATATTCCAAAACAGTATATGTTAATAGATGAGAAACCAGTTATTTATTATAGCCTTAAAGCTTTTGAGGATAGTATGGTTTCTCAGATTGTTCTGGTTACAGGAAAAGGTGACGTTGAATATTGTAAGAAAGAAATTGTAGAAAAGTATGGATTGAAAAAAGTAGTAGCTCTTGTGGAAGGTGGGGCAGAACGATATGATTCTGTTTTCTGTGGTCTTATGGCTGCAGAGAATTCAGATTATGTTCTCATTCATGATGGCGCAAGACCTATGATAGACCAAAAGATTATAAATGATTCCATTGAATGCGTTAGAAAAACAAAAGCGTGTGTTGTTGGAATGCCGGTAAAAGATACAATCAAAATTTCTAATATAGATGGATATGCGGTTGATACACCGGATAGAAAAATGCTTTGGTCAATACAGACTCCGCAGTCGTTTTCTTATGCGTTGATATGTGAAGCGTATAAGAAATTATATGGTGATATTCAGTCTGGAAAAAGTGTTCCACCTATTACGGATGATGCTATGGTGGTTGAATATGGAACGGATGTTAAAGTAAGACTTATTGAGGGAAGTTATCAGAACATTAAGATAACAACACCAGAAGATATTTGTATAGCGGATATTTTTCTCAAAAACAGAAAATAATGTTGACAGTAATAGATATAAATGCTAATATAAATATTGCACTAGGCAAATGATAGTGCACAAAACATAATAGCAATTGCATAGCAGTTGGCATTACGGAGAGGTATCGAAGTGGTCATAACGAGGCGGTCTTGAAAACCGTTTGTCCGCAAGGGCACGTGGGTTCGAATCCCACCCTCTCCGTTTATTTTTGCCTTTGGTAAAAATAAACCAAAAAGTTTAAAAAACCTGTTGACAATCGACAAAAGATTTGATATTCTAATCTAGCTGTCGCGGTAAACAAGTCGACAGAGAAAATTGAAGAACATTGAAAACTGAACAGTGAAAAACCTTGAAAGATTCTAATGAATAAATTCATGGCAATTGATAATAAGCTTCAATTGCAAATCGAATCTTAAAGATTTGACGAACGTCCAATCAGAAGATTGGATCCTTTAAAAACAGTAGATTTGGTACACAAATCTAAAAGCCAGATTGTTTTGATCTGGAGATCAAC
>JAXJVZ010000020.1:0-5156 GCA_036308285.1 Agathobacter sp.
GAGCAGACATCAGAAAAGAAATATGCTTTGATTCCAAGCTTTTCGATATCATTTTTGTCTCTTACAAAGCTTTCTGACGGATAATTGAACTGTCTGATTAATGCTTCGTCCGGCTTAGCATTTCTTCTTGGAAGCTGCCTTGCTGATATCATTACAACATCTTCATCCGCAAAGCCTTTGACAATATTTTCGATATATTTTTCATCTGCCGGGATTGCATCCTGCGACAGAAACAATACTATATCTCCTATCGCATTTTCCACCGCATAATTACGTGTGCCACCGTGGTCGAAGTCTTTTCTTAGTACTGGCAGAACCTTCCAGCCTGCTTCTTTTGCCAGTGCTACTGTTTCATCGTCCGACTGAGAATCTACCACTATTATTTCATCTGCTTTTAAAGTCTGACGTTCTAATATATCTGTAAGCTTAGGTAAATATTCCGCAGCATTCAATGTTGGAATAATCAAACTAATTTTCATATCTACTGTGCCCCTTCTTCCTTAATCACCGAGAAGAATGTCCTGATAATAATCTTCAAATCCAACCACAAAGAGCAATGTTCAACATAATACATTTCCATCTTCTGTCTCTCCCCACTCTCATATGTTGCATTATTTCTGGCATATGCCTGCCAGTAACCTGTAAGTCCTGGTTTTACACTTAAAAGCTTTGCTATTTCCTTACCATAGATTTCAGTCTCTTTCTCCACAATCGGACGTGGACCAACCAATGTCAAATCTCCCTTTAATATATTAAACAGCTGTGGCAATTCGTCTAAGCTTGTCTTTCTAAGGAATGAACCTATCTTTGTAATACGGGGATCATTGTCAATCTTAAACTCCTTGACATACTGTTCAAGCTGTTCAGGTGTTAATATCTTTTCAAGCTCTCCCGCATTAGTTTTCATACTGCGGAATTTATAAATAGAAACCTTTTTACCTCTATACCCCACTCTTGTATGGCTATAGAAGATACTTCCGCCATCACTCAGCTTAATTATAAGCGCGAGAATAATAAAAACTGGAAGAAGTACGATAATTCCAAGCAAGGACAATACAATATCCACCATTCTCTTTATAGCATGATACACCATAACACCAAAGCCTGTTTTCTCCTCATACACACTTTTGTCATACGCTAGTGGAATCTGTTCTGCTACCACCTGGGACAGAACTTTCATTTCATCCTGTATCTGTGCCGACAGTGTAACAAGCTTTCTTGACTGCGACTTAATAAATGGGCAAACAACCCTGAATATAATTCTTGCATCGAGCCCCACTGTCCAGTTCAATATATATTCCTGATCAAACTCACTTTGAGTCTCCTCGTCAAGCCTTCCTTTCTTTCCTGAGTAAGCCTGCCAGAATCCGATAACTCCTGGCTTCATACTGAGGCTCTTTCTGTGTGGAACAGAATATTCAATAAATTCTGGAAGCGACGGAGCAGGATTTCCAACCATACTCATATCTCCCCAGAATACGTTCCACGCAGATGGCAGATTCTCTAAATTTAAAGCCTTTAATACTTTTCCAACAGGTGTATACCTTGGTGTATGCATAGTATCCATATACATGGTTCTGAATTTCAGATAATAAAAACGACGTCCATTTTTACCCACTCTTACCAGAGATATTATTACCGGGCCTCTGTCAAAAGTAATCAGCTCTCCAAGGAATGCAAGGATTGTAACCGGAACTGCAATTGCAACTCCGACCATTCCAAATATAATATCTGCCATTCTTTTTATAAGAAGATGCCTTACCCTGTAATATTTATTTTCCCATGTGACAACTGCAAATTTCCCCAGAAAATCCAGATGTTTCTCTCCTGATTTAACTTCGTACTCATTTACGTTCAGATGAACTGTTTTACCCATATCATGAATCGTCTCTATAAAGTCATGATAATTAAATCTGTATAAAGATGGCAGGTGAACATACACGGCATCTATTTCCGCCGTCGCTATAACCTCTATCATATTATCTGCATTCGCAACAACTTCTATTTTATCAACCACCTCACCTGTCATGTCCTTATCTATTACCGCGATATTAGAAATACGAAAATCCCAGTTTCTGGTTGTCTTTATTTTCTTAATCACTTTTTCCACCTGATCAGATGTTGTAATAAGCATTATCTTCTGGTTGGCACCTGACCTGTGATATTCTTTTGTTATAATACGTTTTAATATCTGACGGCATATAACAGTAAGTACTGTTCCAAGACCAACTGTCCATAACATCTGTTCCCTGGAGAAATACTCTGCTGTCTTTGTGAAATATATACAACCTACAGTAACAGCTCCAACGTACACATACATCTTGCATACGCTGTATATCTCTTCCATCAGATTTCTTCCAATCAAATCATCATCTGCAAACGCCACTATGTGAACAATTATATAACTTACAAATTCCATTATAAAAAGTGTAAGATAATGCTCCTGATGATTTATCAGACCTGTTCTGAAAAAACCAAACTTTATCCAGTTTGCTATAAGGTAACATCCAAATAATACAACTATATCAATTATGACTTCAATGTACCGGATTATCCACTTCTTCGAGTTCATTCTTTTCTCCTTCAGGCATTACTGTCAAGAAAATCAGCAGGAACGGATTATACGCCACCTCCATCATATGGTGCTCCATAAAGCAGTGCACTGCAACTGCAACTAATGCAGCAAACAGTATAATCTGTCTGTTATCTGCCGATTTTTTCAATATAATAGTAAAAATTGCAATAACTATTATAAACACAAATAATCCATATTCCAAAAGTATCCTCAAGTATGAATCGTCTATAAAGAAATACTGTTCCTCTGAAATATTACTTGTATCTGACAATCCTCCCCATCCCAGTTCTTCAATAAACTGTCCAAAAAGCTTTACATTATACATAGACAGCGCTCTGCTACTTACTGCAATTCTATTTGATAAGGCTGTATTTATCTTCTCCCATATGTTAACACCAGCCACATAAAATTTGCTTAATGAAATATATAAAACCGACAACAAAATCGGAGCTAGCATCATAACACGGACAAAAAACTTATATATTTTCTCTCCCGCATGGCTTATCAAGCTCATAAATACTACCAGCATCACAAATCCTATCAGACAAATTGTGCTGGTAAATGCAAGACACTCATAATAAAGAAATCCTGCAATGACAATTGATATTACACATATGGCAATTGTTATCATTGCATTTTTCTTTTTCTTCTCACTCCTACCACGTTTTATTGCAACAACACATGCAATTGCCATTACTACATAAAACACATGGGCTGCAAAGTCCGTCGGATATATTATTCCAAATGAATGCCTCAATCCTCCATTGAAGCTTCTAGGTGTATACGTTATCAAATCAACAATTATTCCACACTGGCTTGCAACAAATGCTGCCAGCAACATCAACACTGCTGCTGCCGAATATGACATAAGTATTTTTCTAAAATCAATTTCCTTCGCACCTACTATCAGAAGGACAAATTGTATAATTTCAAGATATCCCGTCACAACACCTGCTATTGAAAATATACCTATCATCACAACAGACAGCACCTGTTCTGCCCTGCTATATCGTTTCGAAAACACAAGCTTTAATACTACATACAACAAGATTGCCCCATAAAAATATCTTGCCGTATTATCCAGAAACTCCGTAGGAAACATCGTTGTAAAATAAAACGCATGCGCCACCGTTAATGCATACAATATCAAATATGCCGCATCCCATATATTATCTTGTTTGTTCTTATTTAATGTTTTATTTTTATCCATATCCCCGATTATACCATAGTCTCTCTAATTGTTAAAGCTTAAACCATATGATATAATAGGCTTTACTCATTATATCATGCGCGATTTTATTATTTTTGAGGTAATTATGAAAAAAAAGAAAAGTATTGTTCTCAATTACATATACAATGCCAGCTATCAGGTTCTGACTATTATAATTCCCCTTATTACTACTCCTTATCTATCACGAGTACTTAAGGCGGATGGAATCGGAACTTATAGTGCTACTGCATCAATAGTTGCATTCTTTACTTTATTTGCAGCACTTGGCACAATTATTTATGGTAACAGGGAAATTTCTTATGTAAGCAGTGACAGAGAGCTGAGATCCAGAACCTTCTGGGAAATCGAGATTCTCAGTATTATAACCGACTCTGTATGCCTTATAGCCTACTTAATTTTCCTATACTTCTGCAATGAAGATTTTTCAATTTATGCCATCCAGATTTTTTCTCTTCTTTCAGTTGCAGCAAATGTCAGCTGGCTTTTCCAGGGAATGGAGGATTTTCGCAAAGTCACCATTCGCAATACAATTTTCAAGTTATTAAGTGTAGTTTTTATTTTTGTTTTTGTAAAATCTAAAAGTGATTTATTTTTATATGTTGCCGGACTGGTTATTTTGGATTTCCTCAACAACCTGTCCATATGGTTTTATCTGCCAAAATATATTGACAAACCTGATTGGAAGAACCTTCATCCATTAAGACATCTTGGACCAACTTTTGCATTGTTCGTTCCTACAATTGCTTCTAGCATCTATACTATTTTCGATAAGACAATGCTAAAGTTTTTTACCGATACTTCTTTTGAAAATGGTTATTATGAGCAGGCACTTAAGCTTTCAAAAACAGCACTTACTCTTATCACAGCATTAGAAGCAGTTATGATTCCGCGTATTGGAGCTCTTTTTTCTGCTAATAAGAAAAAAGAAATGACTTCTTTATTATATCAGAGTTATAGATTTGTTCTAATGTTAGGTTTTCCTCTTTGTTTTGGATTAATTGGTATTGCATATAATTTTGTTCCATGGTTTTATGGGGATGGTTATGACAGTGTAAAATATCTTCTCATTATACTATCATTTTTGATTCCTATTATCGGTCTTAGTAATGTCACCGGAATACAATATCTTATTACTACCCGTCGTGAAAATATTGTTTCCATAACTGTTACTATCGGCGCGATTTGTAACATAATACTAAACCTGATTCTGATTCCTAAAATGTATTCATATGGTGCTGCTATATCTTCTGTATTTGCCGAGCTACTAATTACAGCTTTACAGATGTTTTATGTTCGAAAAGAAATTTCATCACTTAAAGTTTTTACTTCAAGCTGGAAATATCTTTTTGC
>JAXJVZ010000021.1:0-4068 GCA_036308285.1 Agathobacter sp.
AGGATATGAAAATCAGCTTCATTTTTCCCGCGCTTTCAAAACTATATATGGAGTATCTCCCAGAGAATGGAGAAACCAACAAAAAAACACTTCCTAGAATTACTTCTAGAAAGTGTCTTTTTATACCAGGAATTAATCCTGTACGTATGGCATAAGAGCTACGTGACGTGCTCTCTTGATTGCTACTGTAAGAGCTCTCTGGTGCTTTGCACAGTTTCCTGTGATACGACGAGGAAGAATCTTTCCTCTCTCAGAGATATATCTCTTTAACTTGTTTGTATCCTTGTAATCGATAACATTGTCCTTACCGCAGAATACACAAACCTTTTTTCTTCTACGCATTGGTCTTCTCTTCATTGAAGAACCTTCAGCTGATTTATTGAAAGCCATGTTGTTACCTCCTTAAGAATTTGCCACTATCTGGCACTTTAGTTAAATGGTAATTCTTCGTCGATTCCGTCTGGAATATTCATGAAACCATCTCCAGCAGCCTGGCTAGGTGATGGTCTGTCAGATGGAACAAATCCACCTACATTGCCTGCGCTTGCATTCTTGCTCTCAGCAAACTCAATATTCTCAACTACAACATCTGTTGTATAAACTCTCTGTCCCTCACGCTCGTAGCTTCCTGTCTGAATTCTTCCTTCCATAAGGAACTTTGTCCCCTTGCGTCCAAAACGCTCAAGGAAGTCTGCCTGATTTCTAAATGCTACACAGTTGATGAAATCTGCTGTCTGCTGTCCATCAGCCTGATCCTTACGTGCTCTACGATCTACAGCAAGTGTAAATCTTGCGATTGGCATTGAATTCTCTCCCTGAGAATATCTGATCTCTGCATCGCGAGTCAATCTACCCATTAAAATTACCTTATTCATATATACGATCTCCTGTTATCTAACTATGCCTCGTCTTTTCTAACGCATAAGAAACGAAGAACATTGTCCATGATACGAACGTCCTGCTCAACTAATGCTGGAACATTAGCAGCTGCTTCGAACTGGATGAAGTAGTAGAATCCTTCAGTCATATGCTGAATCTCATATGCAAGCTTCTTCTTGCCCTGATCCTCAACTTCTGTTACAGTACCGCCGGCACGTGTGATGTACTCCTTTGCCTTCTCTACAGTAGCTGTTCTAACATCATCTTCGATCTTTGCACTAACAACGAATGCTAATTCATATTTGTTCATGCTTATTTACCTCCTTTTGGTCTCTGGTCCATGGACTGTGCCATGAACAAGGAATTTATTTACCACGAGTGTAAATTTTATCATGTTTTTAGCCTATTTGCAAGTGCTTTTACAATTTTTCTCAACTAATTTTCGTGGTACCATAATCAGGTGTCCACAGCCCATGCATTTTAATCGAAAATCTGCGCCTACCCTTAGAATTTCCCATTCGTGGCTTCCACATGGATGTGGTTTTTTTAATTTAATTACATCTCCAACTTCAAACTTGTCCATATCTGTCCTCTGCCTTAATTTTCTTTTTTCTTACTTAGCTTTATTTCTTTTTCTTCTTTATTATTTAATTATCTATCCGAATTATTATTCATAATCTGATTATAGTTTTGTAATATTACTTTTTGCAATCACGATTCATCCTTGCGCTATATTTGAGCAATAAACCTTATAGTTCAATTCTTGAAAATACATTCCCAAGACTGTCCTGGATTAACAAATCAGCTCGCGAATCCATTGGCGTAGTCGACTTATTTATTAACACAAGCTTATTACCTCTATAATAATCGATAAGCCCTGCTGCCGGATATACCGCAAGAGAAGTTCCTCCAATAATAAGCACTTCTGCCTTACTTATACATCTTATTGCATCTTCTATAGTCTGCTGATTAAGTCCCTCTTCATATAAAACCACGTCAGGCTTTACCGAGCCTCCACAATCAGGACACTTAGGCACGCCCTCGCTGTGAAGTATATCTTCCGCACTCATAAATCCAAGACATCTCTCACAATAATTTCTAAGGACGCTTCCATGTAATTCCATTACATTTCTGCTTCCAGCCTTCTGGTGAAGTCCATCGATATTTTGTGTGACAACACCCTTTAACTTTCCTGCTGCCTCTAATTGTGCAAGCTTTATATGGGTTATATTTGGCTCTGCATCTAAGCAAAGCATTTTATCCCTGTAAAACCGGTAAAACTCTTCCGGTTTTCTCCGGTAAAAACTGTGACTCAATATTGTCTCCGGAGGATAATCGTATTTCTGATTATACAATCCATCCACGCTTCTAAAATCCGGTATACCACTTTCAGTCGACACGCCGGCTCCACCGAAAAATACTATGTTATCTGATTCTTTTACCCATTCTAAAAATGTCTCTACCGCACCCATCTCTTTACCTTCCTTCTTTAACAATTCACAACCTTTTTTAATAAGTTTAGCATATTTGTTCTAAATTTTACAGTAACTTCATACCCTATTACTATATTTGCTACGTGAGGTCATTATGAAGGTTTTTAAACGTTTTAAAATTATCGCTTTTGTAATTACACTGGTGCTGATTACAGGATGCGGCAGCAACATTTCCTGCGAGAATACACAGGATAGTGAAAGTTTTAACAAGTTTCTGGATGATATCTTTGTAGAGGATATGACTCAAAATGGGCTTGATTGTCACTACATGGTTACAAATCCTGACGCATATGGTATATCTGCAGAAGCTCCCTGCCTTGGTGATTTGTCCCGCAATGCAAGGTCTCAAACCAAATCTCTTTTGAAAAACAGACAAAAACAGCTTCATAAATTTGATTACTCCAAGCTTTCCAAATCAGATCAGCTTGATTACGATATTCTTGATGACTGGCTTAAAACCCGTATTGAATTATGCGATTATGATCTGTATTTTGAACCGCTTTCACCTTCTAACGGTCTTCAATCAGATATTCCAATGCTTTTTTGCGAATACAAATTCCGCAAAACGTCTGATGTAGAGGACTATCTTATCTTATTAACACAAATTGATACCTATTTTGACGGACTGATTGAATTGGAAACTGATAAGGCTGATAGTGGACTTTTCATGCCAGATTTTGTTTGTGACAGGGTAATAAGTCAATGCCGTGACTATGCTACAGATGGTCTTACTCTATTGTTAATTGATTCTTTTGATAATAAACTTATCGAAGGAATTGCTAATGGTACTCTGGAGCTTAATACAGAGCAGATGAAAACTTATATTAAGGAAAATCGTGCAATTGTTTCAGAGCAGGTTATTCCAGCTTATTCTAAGCTTGCGGATTCTCTTTCAGATATATCAAATGAAGTATATAAATCAAATACAGCTAATAATTCAAATTCAGCTAGTAATTCAGATACAGCTAACAATTCAGATACAGCTAACAATTCAGATACAGCTAGTAATTCAGATACAGCTAGTAATTCAGATACAGCTAGTAATTCAGATACAGCTAGTAATTCAGATACAGCTAGTAATTCAGATACAGAATTTGGTATATGCCGCCTTCCAAAAGGCCGCAAATATTATGAACTCCTTGTTTATGCCTCCACTGGATGTTCAGATTCAATTGAAGAAATTGATAAGCGTATTTCTGATAGCAGAATTACTGCACTTTCAAACTGTAAAGAACTTGTCTCAGAGGATTCTTCTATTATTAATAAAAGTAATAATGCAACTCTTCCCTATGGAGAAAATGAATCGGAAATGCTTGAGGCATTAAAACATTGCATAGAAAATGACTTTCCAGCTTTACCAGATGTCACATGTTCTATTAACAAGGTTGATCCTTATCTGGCAGAAAGCATGGCCCCTGCCTTTTATATCACAGCTCCAATAGATGATTATAAAGACAATACTGTTTATATTAATAGCGCCAGTAATTACGACCAAATCCATTTTTTTACAACACTTGCTCACGAAAGCATACCTGGCCATCTATATCAAACTACCAAATCATATGATTACGGAATTAAGCCTTATCGGAGTACTCTTGATTTCGGGGGATATGTTGAAGGCTGGGCCACTTATGTTGAACTCATGTCATATAACTATGCTGGTCTTGAAAATAATACTGCACAAATGCTTATGAAT
>JAXJVZ010000022.1:0-13246 GCA_036308285.1 Agathobacter sp.
GTGAAATAAAAACAAAATTTTTCATGTGATTAGACCTCGTATAATAATGTATTTATGAAAAATGGAAGCTGTTTTTCCCAGCTAGCTTCACTATGTGTACCATTTGGAACGATTCGGCTGGTAAGCTGGACATGATGTGAAAGGAGATAATTATTAAGTTCCCTGTAATCGTGTTCAACATTATCAAATCTTGAGAATTCTTTGCAGTCAAATTCTTCAGTTCCGTAGTCGATATAAATAATAGTATTTTTATCAAATGTTGCATTGTGTATGAATTTTTTTATACGTTTCATATCAACAGCAATAGTAGGAGATAAGGCAGCGGCCCTTGAAAAAATATGATTGTATTTACAAACAGCATAAAGGCTCATGAGTCCACCCAGTGAACTTCCTGCTATATATGTGTATTCACGTTCTTTTAGCGTTCTGAAACGTTGGTCAATATCAGGCTTTAAATGATTAATGAAATAATCCATAGTATAATCACCACGTCCCTGTATGTAGCCGTATTCAGGAGCTTTAAAATCAAAAGGAGAGTATTCTGATAAGCGTCCACCATATGGACTGTGATTACACTCAAGTGCAACTACAATAAGTTTTGCGTTAATGTTATCAAGATACTTTCCAAGCCCCCAGCTTTTGCCGAAGGTCGCATGTTCATCATAAAAGACGTTATGTCCGTCAAACATGTAAAGTACAGGATAGTGACTGTCAGAAGTGTCGTAGTCAAGCGGAAGATATGTATATACATTTCGCTTTTCATATCCGGTGTGAGCCGGATAATCAACGGTCCATTGTAAAATCATTTAATCTGGCTCCTTTAGTTTGCATTTTCAAATAAACTCTTAATATAATCATTCTTCTCATTCAGGATACTGTCAACCTGGTTAAGCTTTTCTTCGTCGAGATTGACATTCATACCGTAAGCTCCAGAATAAGATCCTGTAGTAGCATTAAATTTATCTGCATTTTCAGCAGCCGCTAAGGCCGCAGCAATCTCAGCCTGCTTGATAGCCTCATCTTCAGCAGCTTCTCTTTGAAGGCGGGCTGATACTTCTAAAGCAAGCTTAAGTGATTCATCATCTTTTGCAGAAACATCACTGCTGTTAATAGCTTTATTGGTTATATTTTTTTCTTTTTCCTGTTGCATGAGGGTCTCGCGGTCAAGATAGTTAACCTGCCAAAATTTGATTACGGAATTCATAATCTTGGCCTTGTGATCCCTTTCAGCAATTAAATCTTTATCATAATAAGTTGTCATGTAAATCCCCAATACTTTCAAATGCTACTAAAGTACCATTTTATTATATCTCATATGGAAGAGGATTACAACCAAAAGCATATTAAATATAAAAAGTCCTCAAATCTTTGAATTTATAAGGGAAATTCCGATTTGAGGACTTTATTAATTAGTGCCGGCAATGGGACTTGAACCCATACTGTGTTGCCACAAACAGATTTTGAGTCTGCCGCGTCTGCCATTCCGCCACGCCGGCTTTCCGAACAAATGATATAATATCATAATAAAAAGATTAATGCAATAAAAAAACGAAACAAAAAGAGATTTTTATGTTACAATTGCATAAGTTGTATATATAGGAGAAGAAAATGATTAAAAAAATCAGATACGCTGTTTTTGCATTAATGCCTGTTATTGCTTTTTATCTTATGGAAGCATTTGAGCATAACCCGTTTATTGAAGTGAGGGATACCGCACAATTTTTTAATATAATACTGTTTGAACTTATTGCATGGATTTTACTGTTTATATCAGGACAGACATGGATAGCAATAGATATCACATTTGCCTGTGCAATGTTATTTGGACTAATAAATCATTATGTGATGAAATTTCGTTCAACTCCATTTGTACCATGGGATATTTATTCTATAAAAACGGCTAAAAGTGTAGCTGCGGGATACGATTTCACTCCTGAAACAAGAATTGTGATAGTAGTGATTGCATTCCTTGTACTTATGATAATAAATTATTTCATAAGAATTAAGCTGGAAATCAAAATGTGGATACGATTTATGTCATCAGCCGCTTTGGCCCTGGGTTTATATATTTTTGCTCTTGCTCTTCAGGACGAGCAGTTTCAGACAGATAATTATCTGTATCCGTTTCTTTTTACGCCGGCTTATATGACAAAGGTAAACGGTATGGCAGTGACATTTACAATGGATTTAGCTTATATAAATGTGGATAAGCCGGACGGCTATGATAGAGATAAAGTTATAAAACTTTTGGAAGAATATGATGATGATACAAAAAAAGCAGATGATGGCAGGCTTCCCAATATAATTGTAATTATGGATGAGGCATTTTCGGACCTATCAATACTTGGAGATTTTAAAACTAATGAAGACTACATGCCCTTTGTTCATAGTCTGTTTGAAGGAGCTGAGAATACTATCACAGGATATGCAAATGTATCAGTATGTGGTGGTAACACAGCTAACAGTGAATTTGAATTTCTAACCGGGAATACCATGGCTTTTCTTCCTGGAGGAAGTATTCCGTATCAGCAGTATATTAAGAATGATACTTTCTCAATTGCAGGATATTTAAAAGAAATCGGTTACGAAACTTATGCGCAACATCCATATTATCCAAAAGGCTGGAACAGGGATACAGTGTATCCACTTTTAGGCTTTGATAATATGGCATTCATAAGTGACTACATTAATAGAAAAATATGTAGAGAGTATATCAGTGATGAGTCTTCTTTTAAGAAGATTATTGATACCTTTGAGAATAAAGAAAGTGGTAAACCAGCTTTTATTTTTAATGTGACTATGCAAAATCATGGAAGCTATTCTGATACATATGATAATTTTACAAACAATGTAGTGGCTGAGGATTATAATAATGCATCACTTGACCAGTATCTGTCTCTTATAAAAATTACTGATTCAGAATTTGAGAAGTTTATTTCGTATTTCGAGAATGTAGATGAAGATACTATAATAGTTTTATTTGGAGACCATCAGCCGAATGATTCTGTGGCATATTCAATTCTTGCAGATAATGGTATGAATTATAAAGATTTAAGTGAGGATGAATTAAAATTAAGATACAAGGTTCCATATGTAATCTGGGCAAATTTTGATATACCAGAGGATAAGAATAAAGAGACAAGTCTAAATTATCTTGGGGCTGAGACATTAAAATTATCAGGGATAAAGCTTGCGGAATACCAGAATTTCCTGCTTGAACTTAAGGAAGCTTATCCGGTATTATCGGCAGTAAATATGGTTACAAAAGATACTGACGATGATAAGCTGGAAGAGTACAAACAAATTCAGTATTACTATTTATTTGATCAGAAAGGCAGCTAAGTATGAAGCAAAAAAAATATGCATTGCATAAATTTGCATTTTTAATACCATTATTATTATCAGTTATAATATGCATAGGAAATGGAGTGTATCCACTAGGAAAAGCATGTGTAATGCACATGGATATGTATCATCAGTATTGTCCATTTTTTGTTGAATTATTAAGGAAAATTCGTTCAATGGACAGTCTTATGTACAGTTGGAATATAGGCTTAGGTTCAGATTTTATATCTGTATTTGTATATTATCTGTCGAGTCCGTTAAACTGGCTTCTGATTTTTTGTCCGTCAAAGTTTGTAATAGAATTTATGACAATATTAATCGTATTTAAGATGTGCTTTGCCGGTCTTGCCGCCTTTATTTATCTTAAAGAGCATTATAGGGAAGAAAGCTATATGACATTAGTTTTCTCAACTGCATATGCTTTTAGTGGGTTTATGGCTGCATACAGCTGGAACATTATGTGGGTTGATGGAGTTGCACTTTTTCCACTCATATTATTAGGATTAGAAAGACTGGTAAAGGATGGAAAAGTAAAGCTGTATTATATAAGTCTTGCAATTGCAATACTTTCAAATTATTACATTGGAATAATGATTTGTATGTATCTTGCAATATATTTTGTCTACCTTTTCTTTATTAATGGAAAAGGCAGATGGAGAGCTTTTTTGCGATTTGCATTTTATTCGCTACTTGCAGGTGGAACCGCTGCCATATTAATTTTGCCTGAATTAAAAATACTAAGCTATAGTGGTTCCTCAGTAATAGATTTTCCTGAGACAGCAGAGTGGTATTTTAATATCGTTGCAGAGCTGTCAAGAATGGTTCCAACTGCGGAAAGTTATAATGGAGCTGGAAACTGGCCGAATTTATATGCCGGAGTTTTTTGTG
Organism: Agathobacter sp.; assembly: GCA_036308285.1. Classification (GTDB taxonomy): domain Bacteria; phylum Bacillota; class Clostridia; order Lachnospirales; family Lachnospiraceae; genus Roseburia. The sequence goes on from JAXJVZ010000022.1 coordinate 4,234, forward strand.
TATTGCTGCTTGTAATTTATGTCCTTACCGGAAGAATTTCATTAAAGAGGAAAATACCGGCAGTATTATTTGTGGCGTTTTTTGCAGTAAGCTTTGCAAATAATTATCTTGATTTTATCTGGCATGGATTCCATTTTCCAAATTCGCTTCCGGGAAGACAGTCATTTCTGTTTATTTTCTTAATAATATGTATGTCTTATGCAGTATATATAAATTGGAACAGTATAAAAATCTGGCAGGCAGGGATTGCAACAATTATTTCAATTGCAGCAATAATTACAAGTGGTTTTTTCATGGATGAAACAGTGACAGACAGGTATTCGGTTTTAATCGGAGTCTGTTTTGTGCTTGCTTATGGAATTATTCTAATATTGTCCAGGATAATTCCTCAAAAAAGCAATAGGGTTTTATTGATGAAGGCTTTTGGAATAATTGCTGTGTTAGAGCTTTCTGTAAACATGGCATATAACGGCTTTTTCACAACAGACAGAGTCTCTTATATGAGAAAGACAGATGACTATGAGAAGCTTTTAGAGATTGCTAAGGAAGAATCTTTGTATGGTTTTTATCGTGTGGAGGATACTGAAAGGCTTACAAAAAATGATGATGCAAGATATGGTTATCCTTCAGCTACACAGTTTTCATCGCTTATGAATATAAATGTCAGTCATTTTTATCAGGGTGTATTTATGGAAGGAGGTAAGAATTTTTACGGATATAATGGTGCAACTCCAATTACCTCTGCAATGCTTTCAGTAGAATATTTCCTTTCAGACAGTGAGTATGAGGAGAGTCCTTTGAGGGAGCTTGTAGCTAAGGAAGGTAATCAGTATCTGTATAGAAATAAATTCTGTCTGCCCCTTGGATTTATGATGAGTAAAGAGGCTGTCGCTGAATGGAAGATTACAACATCATCAAAAAGGCAGGGGATAAATAGTCTGGGCAGGGTGCTTGGAGCTAAGGAGGATACTATTGAACTTGCAGGGGCTCATGTGAAGGTAGAAGCGGGAGAGACTAAAATAACAACGAATTCAGATGGATATTATTATGCAGAATATATAAACTGTGATTCAGATAGCTTAAAAGTTTCATCTGAGGATGGAAGACAGACCAGCTGGGGAAAGACAACACATAAATATTTGTTTGACCTCGGATATTATAATGCAGGGGATGTTATTACAATATCAAATTCCAACAATGATGAGATAGATTTTATAGTATATCGTCTTAACCTTGACGCGGTAGAAACTGCTTTTAATACATTGAATTCCAATACTATGGAGCTTACGGGTTTTGATTCTACATGGGTAGAAGGAAGTATCAATGTAAAAAAAGATGGATATCTTATTTTTTCAATTCCGAGCGAGGAAGGCTGGTCTCTTTATGTAGATGGAAAGAAGACCAGAATAACAGATTTTTCAGATACATTCATAAGTGTGTATTTAAAGGCAGGAAAGCATGATATAAAACTTAGCTATGAGACACCACTTTTAAAAGAGGGAGCAATAATAAGTACAGGCTGCCTTGGAATTTTTGTGCTATCAATACAAATTAGAAAGAAAACGAAAGATGAAAGAACTAGTAGAACTTTATGTAGAACAATTCAGGGAGATAAGTCAGAAGAGTAAGAAGCGAAATGTCAGAACTACTCATTTTATGCATAAAATAAATGCAAAAGCAAAATCAATTGAGCGTGCGAAGTTTTATCCGAATCAGGTATATGCACTTAATAAATTGCATCAGGATGTAAAACGACTTGCTTTTTTGGCATATTACACAAGCAATAAGGAAGCAAAAAGAGTCTTAAACCATGTCATAATTCCTAACCTTGTAAGAATAGATTTATCAATCATGGAGCAGGACGAGATAGCTGATATTGATGCATCTGTAATCAGGTCAATTAAAAAGGATTATTATGGAGCACTATGCAACAGGAATTTAAAGGAAATTCTTGATGAGAGAAGAAAGTCTGAAATAAGAAAACAGATAGTAAGTCTGGTTCCTGAAAGACCTGAACAAGAGTTTCCGGAATCACTTAAAATGAACAGACATTTTGTTCTTCATATAGGACCGACAAATAGTGGAAAAACCTATCAGGCGCTGGAGAGACTTAAAAAGGCAGAAAGTGGGGTTTATCTTGGACCACTGCGTCTATTGGCATTAGAGGTCTATGAAAAGATGATGGATAGCGGTATACCGTGTACTATGCTTACTGGCCAGGAATGTATAGAGGAAAAGGATAGCAGGATTACAGCATCGACAATAGAAATGCTTGATATTGATAAAAAATATGAGGTCGCTGTTATAGATGAGGCGCAGATGGTTGCTGATTCTGATAGAGGTCATTCGTGGACAAGAGCAATTCTTGGTGTAAGGGCAGAGGAAATTCATATATGTATGAGCCCTGTAGCCGAGGAGGTTGTAAAGCATTTAATTATGCTTACAGGTGATGAATGTGAGGTTAGAAGATATGAGAGGAAAACGCCTCTTGTTATTGCTGATGAGCCATTTGTTTTTCCGGACGAGGCTATGGATGGGGATGCATTTATAGTTTTTTCAAAAAAATCGGTACTGAACATTGCGGGAAGACTTGAAGAGAAAGGAATAAAAGCAAGTGTAATTTATGGAAGTCTGCCACCTGAGATAAGAAGAAGGCAAATGGATATGTTTAACAGTGGACAGACAAAAGTGGTTGTTTCAACGGATGCAATCGGAATGGGACTTAACCTTCCGGTTAAGAGAATTATCTTTCTTGAAATGGAAAAGTTTGATGGAACAGGAAAAAGACCGCTTGAGCTTTCAGAAATAAGACAGATAGCAGGCCGGGCAGGTAGATTTGGAATCCATGAAAGCGGAGTTGTCACTGCGATGGGAGAAAAAAATCTTAAATTCTTACATAGAATGTCTGAGCTTACTGAAGAAAATATCACAAGGGTAAGTCTTGGCTTTCCCCAGGTACTTCTCTCAATGGATGCTCCTCTTGATGAGATTATAAATCTCTGGCACGATGCCAGGCCGTCAGAACCATTTGAAAAAATTAAAGTCGAGGATATGCTTTTCTTATATAAGGAGGCATATAAGAATCGAAGCTTTATTGCGGACTTCGAGGACAAATTTATCTTATACAGAATGATAACCTGTCCAATCGATATTAAGGACAGAGAGCTTGTTGACCAGTGGAGAAGATATTGCATGTCCTACACTGCAGATATATCTCTTGAGCACCCGGTTAAAAGGTCGAGATATGAAGGACTTATGAAACTAGAATCTTACTATAAGAAGTTGGATTTGTACTATCAGCTTTCTGTTCGTCTCGGAAAATTTATCGATAGTGACTGGCTTGAGGAGGAAAGGGATAGGACACAGACACAAATCATGCAGATGCTTCTTAAAGATAAGAATGAATACATTTTAAGATGCAAATACTGTGGTACAATTCTTCCGGTTGGTACAACCTTTAATCTGTGCAATGATTGTCACGGAATGAGACCAGGCAGAGGCTGGAGATTTTAGGTAAGTAATAATATATGAATTTCACATATGCAAAAGAGGCAGGATCATATACGGGTCCTGTTTTTTTATATAGACAAAAGTTCTACTTTCTAAAAAAGCGTTTTTATAACTTGTAACACTATAACCAATATGTTATGATGACTAAAATGTTACACAAGGGTGGATAAGCAATATGAAAACGACAGAAATTATTAATAATGTTTGTTCTCATTTGGGAATTGCAAAAGCAGATTTGGCAAAGATGATAGGTGTGTATCCGTCTTCTCTTTACAGAAAACTCGCAAATGAAAGCATGACATTGGAAGAGCTTCAGAAATGTCTTGATGTTTTGGGCGTGTCTATGGAATTAAATGTCAAATATCAGGATGGAAACAATATAAGTTCTAATGAAAACCATGAGAAGCTACTGGATAAAATGGAACTCCTTAAAAAGGAGCTTGAAGTTGCTAACCAGAATACTGAGTTTTGTAAGAAATCCCTGAGAGATTTAAGAACAGAGTTAAACAGTGCTGTTGGTTATGCAGAGCTTATAAGAAGACATGGTTCAAAAGAAGAAGAATATCTGGAAAAACTTAATATGGTTCAAGCGAACATGGGACGAACCATATCCTACGCACTTGGTGAAGGCTTAGAAGATGAGAATGATTTGGATGAATATGAGGAGCTTGAAGAACTGGAGGGAAAGAGAGTTCTTGTTGTTGAGGATAATGAGCTAAACCGTAAAATTATGAAGGAGATACTTGTAGATCATGGATTAATAGTAGAGGAAGCTGATAACGGAAGAAATGCATTTTTGTCAGTAAAAAATAATGTTCCCGGCTATTATCAATTTGTACTGATGGATATCGAGATGCCGGAAATGGACGGATATGATGCAACAATGAAAATTCGTAAGCTTCCAAATCGAATAAGGGCAAATGTTCCAATTATTGCTCTGACAGTAAATGCTGTTGCGGAGAACCGTGAAAGGGCATCTGCTGTGGGAATGGATGGTTTTCTGGTAAAGCCGGCAAGTTCAGCAAGACTGCTTAGAATTCTTTCAAAATTTTTATAGAAAAATTTGCAAAAGGGGAATACACATGAAAAAGCAAAGCGCAAGTAATCAAAAATGGAGGATAATCTTATGACATTAAAGGAATGCTATGAATCATTTGGTGGAAATTATGAGACAGCAAAAAGACAGATGGTAAAAGAAGATATAATTCATAGATTTGTTTTGAAATTTCCAGAGGATAAGAGTTATACAAATCTTATTGATGCAGTTAATGCACAAAATTACCAGGAGGCTTTCAAGGCTGCCCATACATTAAAAGGTGTGTGTCTTAACTTAAGTTTTGAAAGACTTTCTAATTCTGTAAGCATGCTCACAGAGTTTCTTAGAAATAAAAAGAATGACGAAGTGGATAAGTTTACATTTGAGAATCTCTTACAGGCTGTAATTTGGGATTATAATGAAGTTATAAGTTCAATTTGTTCTTATAGTGATAGTAATATAATTTAATGTAAAATCTTTACGAACTTGATGAAGAATGATTTTCTGGTTCAAATATTAGGAATAATGTGCTATATTATAGATAAAAGTTCGGAAAGAGATGGTTAATAATATGAATTTTCTAGAAGAAAGAATATTAAAAGACGGAATTGTAAAAGAGGGAAATGTTCTTAAAGTAGACAGCTTTTTAAATCATCAGATGGATATAGAATTGTTTAATCAGATGGGAGCTGAATTTAAGAGAAGATTTGAGGAAAAAAATATTAATAAGATTCTTACTATTGAAGCTTCCGGTATTGGAATTGCCTGTGTTGCTGCAATGCATTTTAATGTTCCTGTGGTTTTTGCTAAAAAATCAAAAAGTATTAACATAGAGGGGGATATGTATATAGCAGATGTAGAATCCTTTACACATAAGTGCAAGAACCAGGTTATTGTATCTAAGAAATTTTTAAATGAGGACGATCATGTTCTTATAATTGATGATTTTCTTGCAAATGGCTGTGCACTTCAGGGACTTATTTCAATCGTAAATCAGGCTGGTGGTACAGTAGAAGGTATTGGTATTGCGGTTGAAAAAGGATTCCAGGTAGGTGGCCAGATTATTCGTAATCTTGGATACCAGCTTGAGTCACTTGCTATTGTAGAATCAATGGATGCAGTAACAGGTAAAGTTAATTTCAGGGAACAGAACTAAAGAGAGTATTATTGGACATTTAAAATGATAAGCTTCTTTCATCAAAGAGACGGTGAAAGGAGCTTTTTTAATGAAAGGTTATTGTGTTGAATGTGGATATATGGGATTTATAGATGGGGAGTATTTACTATTTGCGGATGAGAGTGATTACAGAGAGGCATACTTTGAAATAAATGAATAACAATATAATGTGAAAGTATCATTGAATTTCACAATCCCTTGTGTCATAATAAATATGGCTTATTATGTAATTTGACAGGAGGGATTTTTTATGAGTAAGAATGAAATTGATATTCCAAGACAGGAAGAGGAACTTAAAATCAGACCTTATGAGCATCATGCAAAGTATTATGAGACTGATCAGATGGGAATTATCCACCATTCGAATTATGTAAAGTGGATGGAGGAAGCACGACTTGATCTGATGGACCAGATTGGACTTAATTACAAACAGATGGAAGAAATGGAGATAATTAGTCCGGTTTTATCTATTTCTGTTGAGTACCACAGTATGGTTCATTTCGATGATACTGTTGTCATTCAGACCAAGCTTGTTAAATATACAGGCGTCAAGATGGAAGTAGAGTACATTATGACAGATAAGGAGACTGGCGAGCTTAGAACAACAGCCTACAGCAGTCACTGTTTCCTAAACAGATCCGGAAAGCCTATTTCTCTTAAGAGATCTTATCCTGAATTGGATACTAAATTTTTTGAAATGAAGGATGAAATTTAATGATACAACAAAGATTAGCTTGTTTGCGTAATGAGATGCAAAAGAGAAATATTGCAGTATACATCGTGCCAACATCAGACTTTCATGAATCTGAATATGTTGGAGAATACTTTAAAGCCCGTCAGTTTATTTCGGGCTTTACAGGTTCTGCTGGCGTTGCGGTGATTACACTTTTTGAAGCTAAGCTTTGGACGGACGGAAGGTATTTTATTCAGGCACAAAAGCAGCTTGAAGGAACAACAATTACACTGATGAAGATGGGACAGGAAGGGGTTCCGACAGTTGATGAGTATATAGAAAATATACTTTCAGAGAAGCAGGTACTTGCATTTGATGGAAGAGTTATCAATGGGACCTGGGGTACGAAGTTAAAAAAGATTGCAGACAGGAAGAAAGCATCTGTATACGATAAGGAAGATTTGATTGATATTATATGGAACGATAGACCACCGCTGGCTAAAAATCCTGCTATTATTTTTGAACAAAAATATGCTGGTGAAAGCACTGCTGTTAAGCTATTGAAAGTAAGAGATAAAATGAAAGAATATGATGCTGATATACATCTTTTAAGTTCGCTTACTGATATAGCATGGTTATTAAATATCAGAGGTTCTGACATAAGTTATGTTCCGGTTGTTCTTTCATACCTTTCGATTTCGAATGATGAATGTATATGGTTCATTCAAGAAGAAATACTAACGGAAGAGTTAGAAGAGTATCTTGATGATTTTGGAATAAAGACTGCACCATATAATAGCTTTTATGAGTATGTTAGTAGCATAAGCAGTAATAAGAAAGTCTTAATGGACTGTTCGGTTATCAATTACAGGATTTGTAATTGCATACCTGATGGTGTTGAGATTCTTGATAAACAGGGACCTACCGTAGTCATGAAAGCTATTAAGAATAATAAGCAGATTGATAATTTAAGAAAAGCACACACTAAAGATGCAGTTGCCATGATTAAGTTTATGTACTGGCTTAAGACGAATATTGGCAAAGATACAATAACCGAGATTTCAGCATCAGATTATTTATCTTCTTTAAGACAGGAGCAGGAGGGCTTTCTTGATTTAAGCTTTGATACCATTTCAGGCTATGCAGAGCATGGAGCAATTGTTCATTATTCTGCTACATCTGAGACGGATATTGAGTTAAAGCCAGAAGGTTTACTGCTGGTTGATTCTGGTGGACATTATCTTGAAGGTACTACAGATATCACGAGAACTTTTGCACTTGGCCCACTTACAGATGAGATGAAAGCTGATTTTACAAGAGTTTGCAGGGCAAATATTAATCTGGCTGCCACTCAGTTCAGATATGGTTGTTCAGGTTATAATTTAGATATAATTGCAAGACAACCATTCTGGGAAGCCGGACTTGATTTTAACCATGGTACAGGACATGGAGTTGGCTATGTGCTTAACGTACATGAAGGACCTAATGGTTTCAGGTGGAGAGTTCCGCAGAATGCATCAGAGATCTGCGTGTTAGAAGAAGGAATGGTCACTACAGATGAACCAGGAATTTATATCGAGGGTAAATATGGAATACGAACGGAGAATGAACTGGTATGCCGTAAAGGAATTAAGAATGAATACGGACAGTTTATGTATTTTGAAAATCTGACATATGTTCCAATTGATCTTGATGCGATTGAACCGGACCAGATGAGTGCTGTCGAAAAAGACAGATTGAATGATTATCATGCATTTGTATATGAGAAGATGTCACCATATTTTGATGGCGATGAATTAGAATTTCTGAAGAAATATACACGTGCAATTTAAGTAGTGTTATTTTAATTAAAGGATTTAAATTATATGAGTGAGAAAATAGTGCTCATTGATGGGCATAGTATTTTAAATAGAGCATTTTTCGGATTGCCTGATTTGACTAATTCGCAAGGGGTTCATACGAATGCGGTATATGGTTTCCTGAATATTATGTTTAAGATTTTAGAAGAGGAGAAGCCTGACTATCTGACAGTTGCTTTTGATGTTCATGCTCCTACATTCAGACATAAAATGTTTGAGGCGTATAAGGGAACAAGAAAGCCTATGGCGGATGAACTTAGACAACAGGTTCCAATTATTAAGGAAATGCTTACAGCAATGGGGGTTAAGATTGTTGAGCTGGAAGGTTATGAAGCTGATGATGTTCTTGGAACCCTGGCTTTTAGAGCGCAGGCTATGGGAATGGAGGTTTCAGTAATTTCAGGAGACAGGGATTTACTTCAGCTTGCTACCGAACATATTATGATTCGTATCCCTAAGACAAAGAGAACTGGAACTGAGATTGAGAATTATCTTGCTAAAGATGTTATTGAAAAATATAATGTTACTCCTAAAGAATTTATCGATGTAAAAGCTCTTCAGGGAGATACTGCTGATAATATTCCAGGTGTTCCGGGAATTGGTGAGAAAACAGCCGGAGCTCTTATTGCACAGTATCACAGTATTGAAGCTGTTCATGAAAATGCGGCAAATGTTAAACCTCCTCGCGCTGCAAAGAATATTGTGGAATTCTGGGATCAGGCAGTGATGAGTAAGGTGCTTGCAACAATTAATACAGA
>JAXJVZ010000023.1:0-1921 GCA_036308285.1 Agathobacter sp.
CACAAAAGTAGATAATGCAGGCAATGAAGTTTTAGATAATGACGTTGAAAATAATACAAAAGAGATGTCTGAAGATTCTCAAACAGAATCAAATGAAACAGAATCAAGTAAAGTACAATCAAATGAAACAGAATCAAGTAAAGTACAATCAAATGAATCAGATTCAAATGTTATAGAATCAAATCAAACCGAATTAAATGAAACAGATTTAAATGAAACAGAATCAAATGAAGCAGATTCAAATACTGCAGAAATAAATAAGACAGCTATTAGTGGAGAAGAATCTGAGGATGGAGTATTCAATGTTCACATAACACCTGCTCTTGAAGAGGAACTTCGTGCAAAGGCTGAGGCTGCTGATATTACATCAGAGGTAAATAATCCAAAGGAAGATACAGTTGTTGAGAAGATTATCCATGTAATTGTTAATGGAGAGACAGTAGAACTCTTAGGAAAGGATAAATACATTTTTGTAGATATTTTTGACAGAATTTCATTTGATCTTCAAGCTGGAAATGGAAGAGCAATTGCAACAATGTTAAATGGTCGTTCTGCACAGTTTTCTGAGGAACTAAATGAGGGCGATAAGATAGAATTGTACTGGGAAGAGAAATAAAATGTTAGAGTTATGCAGTATAGCTAGTGGAAGCAGCGGTAATTGTATATGTGTTGGTTCAGATAATGACCATATTTTAATTGATGCCGGAATTAGTGGAAAGAAAATAGAAAAAGGTTTAGAATCCATGGATTTAAAGGCTTGCGAACTTGAAGGTATTCTTGTTACACATGAGCATATTGATCATGTTGCCGGAATTGGTGTTATGGCAAGAAGATATCATTTGCCAATTTACGCAACATGCGGTACTATAGAGGCTATTAAGAATATCAAATCAGTCGGCAAGATTGATGAAGAGCTCTTTAAACCAATTGCTCCTGGAATTGAATTTGAAATCGGGAGTCTCAAATTAAAACCTGTACATATATCACATGATGCTGCTGATCCTGTAGCATATAAGATTTCATGTGGTAACAAAAGTATGGCTGTTGTTACTGATTTGGGAAATTATGATGAACAGATTGTTCAGGAGTTTAATAATCTTGATGGCTTATTACTTGAGGCCAATCATGATATTAATATGCTTCAGACAGGCCCGTATCCATATTATCTGAAGCAGAGAATACTTGGAAACAGAGGACATTTGTCGAATGAGAGAAGCGGACAGTTATTATGTGAGCTTCTTCATGATAATTTTGGCACAGTTATGCTGGGCCACTTAAGCAAAGAAAACAACTATGAGGAGCTGGCATATGAGGCAGTAAGACTTGAGGTTACTATGGGAGACAATCCATATAAAGCAGAGGATTTCCCAATGATGGTGGCTAATAGAGACACTGTATCACCAGTAATTCGTGTTGGATAACACTTAATGAATAAGGAGACTATTATGGAAAACACAAAGGACAGAGTAATTATTACAGTTGTAGGTAAGGATACAGTTGGTATTATTGCAAAGGTATGTACATATCTTTCAGAGAGTGGAATTAACATTCTTGATATTTCGCAGACTATAGTTTCAGGATTTTTTAACATGATGATGATAGCTGATTTTGCTGATGCAAATAAGCAGTTTTCAGATATTTCTGAGCAGTTAGAGGCTCTTGGTAATGAAATTGGTGTATCAATTAAATGCCAGAAGGAAGAAATATTCCAGATGATGCACCGTATCTAAAATAAGCTAATCTGATTGTATAAGGAGATAAAAATGATTAATCTTGGTGAAGTAAAAGAAACCAACGAAATGGTTGAAAAAGAAAATCTTGACGTGCGTACTATTACACTTGGTATCAGCCTTCTTGATTGTATAGATTCTGATCTTAAGAAATTAAATGACAATATTTATAATAAAATTACAACTGTTGC
>JAXJVZ010000024.1:0-2286 GCA_036308285.1 Agathobacter sp.
CTCATACATGGTAGTACCTCCCATATCGGCACATACAAACCACATTCCACGATCCTTAAGTTCCTTTATAGTATTAGTAATATTCGTAACCTTTGCAACTGGTGTATAATTTATTGCTCCCGCTGATGTCTTTGCAACCGTAGGAGTAAGTCCCACTGCTCTTCTCTTTGGAATAATAATTCCGTGAGCACCTGCTAGATTAGCGGTTCTGATAATTGCACCAAGATTATGCGGATCTTCTATTCCATCTAAAATAATAACAAACGGCGCCTCTCCCTTTGACTCTGCAAGCTCAAATATATCATCAATCTCTGCATATTCATATGCTGCAGAAACTGCAATAACTCCCTGGTGTTTTCCAGTCTCTGACAACTGGTCAAGGCGTTCCTTTGTAACATAATTAATTATTGAATCATGCTTTCTGGCTTCCCTTGTAATTGACTTTACCGGGCCATCCTGACATCCATCAAGCACATATAACTTATCAATAGTCTTTCCTGATCTATAGGCCTCTAGCACAGCATTACGGCCTTCTATGTAATTCTCCATCCGTATTTCTCCCATCAAACGATACACTTACACCAAATCCAAAATATATAACATTCAATTTACTTACCACAATAATTACATGCAACACACATATTGCCTGCAACACTTGCCATATATAAATAATTATAGTTTCAAGTCCAGCAACTGCGCACCGAGTTTTACAAGTTCAATCGCTCTTTTAATATCATCCTTTAGATACAAATAACCCATAACTGCTTCAAAACCAGTTGCTTTTCTATAATCTGCAACAGAGGCATTCTTTGCTGTAGTATACGACTTTGCGTTTCTTCCACGCCTGTATATATCAGCTTCCTCCTGACTAAGGTGTTCCTCAAGAAGCTCTATCATCCGTGCCTGGGTCTCAGCCTTTACCATGCTGCTGGTGTGCTTATGAAGTCTGTTAGCGCTTGTATTCGCCCTATCTACCACAATACTTCTGATAATAATGTCGTATATTCCATCACCTATATAAGCCAATGTAAGAGGTGAATATGTTCTCATATCCACCTCTTTAATATCAAACTGCTGCTTTATATAACTGTTTAACGCTAAAGTATCCTTTATACTCTCTCCCACTTTACGCCCTCTCTGGTATCCTTGATAGCAATTCCTTTTGAAAGTAATTCATCTCTGATTGCATCAGCCTTTGCAAAATCTTTTTCTTTCTTTGCAGCCGCTCTCTCAGCAATTTTCTCATTGATAAACTTCTCAAGCTCAGCATCAACATTAGATGAATCCTCTGCCATTGCCTTACCAGCTTCGACAAGGTTAAGTGATAAAACTTTATCAAAATCATTGATAAGGGCAAGTTTTGTCTTTCCATTCATATCAGCCTTTACAACATCATAGAGAACTGTTATAGCCATGGATGTGTTAAGATCGTTACTGATTGCATCAATAAATGCGTTATTATACTTATCATACATAGCCTTATCAAGCTCGCCCTCGTCGTTAATCTCAGCAATCTTCTTTGCAAGCTTATTGTATGCAGCTGTCACATTATCAAGAACCTCGTATGAGAATTCCAGAGGCTTGCGATAATGAGACTGTAAACAGAACATTCTGTAAACAAGTGGATTATATCCCTTTTCCTTTAAAACCGAAACTGTAAGAACAGCGCCCTTTGATTTACTCATCTTGCCCGATCTATCGTTAAGGTGATTGCTGTGGAACCAGTAATTACACCATTTATGTCCTAAATAAGCCTCTGACTGTGCAATTTCGTTAGTATGATGTGGGAAGATGTTATCTACTCCGCCACAGTGAATGTCCATATACTCGCCAAGATGCTTCATACTGATGCATGAGCACTCAATATGCCATCCCGGATATCCCACGCCCCATGGACTATCCCATTTAAGAGCCTGATCCTCAAACTTGGACTTTGTAAACCAGAGAACGAAATCATTCTTATTTTTCTTATTAGTATCTTCCTCAACGTCATCACGAACACCTACCTGAAGCTGTTCCTTTTCAACAGCAGAAGAGAATACAAAATAATCATCAAGCTTACTTGTATCAAAATAAATGTTACCACCAGCCTGATAAGCATATCCTTTATCAAGAAGAACAGAAACCATGTTAATAAATTCAGGAATACAATTTGTAGCTGGCTCTACAACATTTGGACGCTTATTTCCAACTGCATCAAAATCATTCATAAATGCATCTGTATAAAACTGTGCAACTTCCATTACAGTTTTATGCTCTCTCTTTGCACCCTTGAGCATCTTATCC